>JANXNT010001414.1 GCA_025353985.1 Limnoglobus sp. | reverse complement strand
CGGACTTCCTGACCTACCGAGATTCTGCGGGCCGCGTGGCCGACTTCCATTCGCTTCGGCATCGCTTCATTACGGAATTGGTGAAGGCCGGGGTGCATCCGAAGGATGCCAAGGAACTGGCCCGGCATTCGACGATCACTTTGACAATGGATCGCTACGCCCACGTCGGGTTGCGCGATACCGCCGCCGCACTGTCAAAACTCAAACTCGGTACGCCCGCTACGTCGTCAGAAAGCATCGGTCTCCGTGCCACTGGAACCGAAGGGGCGGCGAATCATTACGCGAACCTTCCCCCGAACCTTCCCCCGGCGCGTGGGGAAAGTTGGGGAAAATCGAGGAAGTATGAGAAAACGAGCGACCTTCCGGCAGTGGCCGGGAAGATCGAAGCGAAGCAGGAAAACAAGGCTTTTGTAGGCGAAAAAGTGAGTTCAACTGAATTGCACCCGACTGGGGTCGAACCAGTAACCTTCGGTTTCGTAGACCGATGCTCTATCCAGTTGAGCTACGAGTGCATGTGCAAATAGTACGGACGGTGGCGAGTGCTGTCAACTGCGGCTTGTGGGTTGCCCTTTCGCGATCGATGCATAATCCTGTTATCTGCTAGATATTCGACCCTTTTGCCGAGTGTGCGATGAGCCATACGACGATCCAGACGATTCGTGCCCGTGAGATTTTGGACAGCCGCGGTAACCCCACGGTGGAAGTCGATGTCGTGCTGGCTTGCGGCACGCTGGGCCGCGCGGCGGTGCCGAGTGGCGCGAGCACGGGAGCGCACGAAGCGGCCGAGTTGCGGGACGACGACAAGAAACGCTACCTCGGCAAAGGCACGCTGAAAGCGGTCGCCCACGTCAATAACGACATTGCCAAGGCACTTGTGGGCAAGGATGTCTTCGATCAGGTCGGTATCGATAAGGCGATGATCGCGCTCGATGGTACGCCGAATAAGTCGAAATTCGGTGCGAATGCCATTTTGGGCGTGTCGATGGCTGCGGCGCATGCGGCGGCGAAAAAGTGCGGGATGCCGCTGTATCGCTACGTTGGTGGCACGAATGCGACGGTACTTCCCGTGCCGCTGATGAACATCCTGAACGGTGGCAAACATGCGGATAGCACCGTCGATTTCCAGGAATTTATGATCGTGCCGATCGGTGCCCCGACGTTCCGCGAGGGGTTGCGGATGGGTGCGGAGGTGTTCCATAGCCTCAAGAAAGTGCTTCACGACAAGCATCTGAACACGGCTGTGGGCGATGAAGGCGGTTTCGCACCGAACATTGCGTCGGCAGATGAAGCACTCGCGATCATCAGCATCGCCGTCGAGAAGGCCGGTTACAAACTCGGCGACCAAGTCGCGTTTGCACTCGATGCCGCGTGTACGGAGCTTTACGAAGAGGCGAAACACAAGGGCAAGGAAGGCTACTGCTTCTTTAAGAGCGCCCCGGACAAGATCATTAGCTCCGACGAGATGATCGACTTGTGGACGACGCTCAGCAACAAG
>JANXNT010000881.1 GCA_025353985.1 Limnoglobus sp. | reverse complement strand
CCTTTGTCACCCCCGTCCCCGAACCGGGCACCGTGCTCGCCATCTCCGCCGCGGCAGTCGTGATTGTCGGCGCGATCCGTCGGCGACGCAAAGGCGAACCGGTTCTTGCGTGATCTCGTAATAGCGGTATCTTAAAAATGCCCGGCGAGAACCTTCCGCCGGGCGATATCGTTTCCTGAATTGGGTATGGCACGTATGGCCGTCGAACCCGTGAACCCGTTTGCCCGGCGTTCCTTCGGACAGCGATTGCGCGGCGCGATCCGTGCAGTCTGGTTCGGATTTTTCTGGCTGCCTGTACGTGTGTATTACGGTGTTCGCTCACTCCCTCTCGCCGTCCGCTTGGCGGCCATTGCGGTAGTACTACCGGCGATCGGTTTCGCGGGTTACCTCGCTTTTCAGAAGTACGAAGATCGTGCGCGCAACCGCGCTGTGATCGCCGAGTGGCAGCAGTTTGACAAGGCCGCACAAAAGGGCGCGGAGCCGAGCGAACTTCAGGTGATCCTCACGAAGATTCTAGAAATCCAGCCGACCGAACCGAACGCGCTGGCCCGCCGCGATGCGCTCGATTGCGGCTCCTCGGACATCGCCGATCAGTCGATGGTTGTCCTGTTGATGCGCGGGCACATCTCCGCAGGGCGAACTGGCGATGCGGCCCGCGAAGCGGCAAAACGCCACGCCATCGAGCCTCGCGACTGGTTTGCCAACTGCGTACTCGCACACGATGCGCTCCTCCGAGGCCATCGCGAAAATGCGACGCGACACCTGACGGCGCTCGGCAACCCCGACGCACACGATCTCGGTATCGAGCCGGGCGGCCTGCGTTACGGCATCGAAATTTTGCGGATGGCAGGTCGCGATATTTCCCCCGTCCGCGCGTTCCTCGTCAAGCGGGTGTTGCCCGTCATGCGCAGCGAAAATATTGCGAAACTCCCGCCGCGATCGCTTGCGCAATTCGTGCATTGTTACGCGGAAACATTGCTCGCGGACGAGCTTTCGCCGGGGTTGGCCGAGTACTGGGCACCCGCCGCGCGACTGGCCGAACGAGCACTTTCCGGAGCGATCGAAACCGATGATCGCGTGGCCGCCGAGCAGGTCGGTGAACTCGGGCCGCGGCTCGCCGACGGCCTCAATCGACTTCGGGCCGCGAAACAAATCGTCGACGATCAGAAGAACGAACTCGCTGCGGAAAACGAAGAGCGCACCGTGCGGGCATGGCGATTCGTGCTACAAAAACAGCCGAAATCGTCGTCCGCCTACACGGGTCTTGCGCTCTCCGCCGCGCGTAGCAATCAGCCCGAAGAGATTCGCGAACGGATCGCCCAGGGCCTCGAAATCTGCGGAGACGACCCGCAATTGCTGTCGTTGCATTTGCGAGTTTGCATCGCAGAAAATCGCCCGAACGAGGCCGTCGAACGCTGTTTCGCTGCCGCCGAACGCAAGCCGGCGGACCTCGCGAGTTGGTTGCTGGCCGCCGATGCCGCATTGGCTGCGCGGCAACGCGATAAAGCACTCGTTGCCTGCCGGAACGCCTGCGACATCGCACCGAACAAACTGTTAGTCGCGCGGGTCGAGGCGCGAATGTGGTGCGAAGCGGGCTTCCCCAACGAGGCGTGGAAAGTCATCTCAATTTACCCACAAGCCGACGTAGCACGCGACCCGATCGCACTCCGCTACTACACTCGCGCCGCGATCGAACTCGGCGAGGAAGCAAAGTTCGCGACGATCCAGACACTGGCAAACGAGACGAACGACCCGACGTTGCCGCTTGCCATCGCACAAGGATTAGCCGATGCACCCGACGATGCGGAACGTCTGAGTCGCACGGCAAAACTTGCGTCGGCGATACTCGACCGCTGGCCTAACACGAAAGACGCAGCGAAAATTCGCGCGAATGTCCTGGTACGGAAACTCGAACTCGGGCCGACGCCATGGGACCGAAAAGTCGTCGATGACGCCGTGAAAGCGTGCGAGTTTGCACTCGCTGCCGAACCCCAAGAATCGACGATCATGGGGCACCTCGCTTGGTTGAAATTACGAGGGCAAGACGATGCCGCCGCCGCCATTCGCATCATCGCGCCGCTGCGTACGAACCCCAATCGATTGACCGTGGAACAGATCGAAATTGTCGGCGCGGTGTTGCTCGCAAACCGCCAACCGGAAGAAGCAACGCGAATACTCGAACTCGGCATGCAGCGATCCGAACGCCGCGCGGGGACGCTCGTACAATTAGCGAACGCCTATCGTATAATCGGTCGCGTATCCGAAGCGGAGGCTACACTCGCTGCCGTGGCTGCGATTCCCCAAACGGCCCGCGAACGAAGCGATTACCGCAACGCCGTGAACGACCACAGAGGAAAACCCCGATGATGCGTACACTCTTATCGACGTGTATCACACTTGTACTCGTTGCGTCTGGCAGCAGCCAGACACCACCGCCCGTAGCCACCGAGAACGAGCAAAAAGGGCGCGAGATGTTTCGCGCGGGCAAGGTTGCCGAATCGCTCGCACAGTTGCAACTTGCCGTAAAATCGAACCCGCAGCTGCCCCCTGCCAAGGTGATGCTGGCCGATTTATTTTTGAAGGCAGGGAATGGCCCACAGGCGCGCATTCATCTCGAACAAGCGGCCGCCGAAGACCCGGAGAACCCAGACGTCTTGGCGTTCAACGGTCAAATCGCCTTGGCCGAAGGTCGCGTGAC
Source organism: Limnoglobus sp. (assembly GCA_025353985.1). Lineage (GTDB taxonomy): Bacteria > Planctomycetota > Planctomycetia > Gemmatales > Gemmataceae > Limnoglobus. The sequence continues at coordinate 3,520 of JANXNT010000881.1, read as the reverse complement.
CGATGCCATTTTGAACTGCCAGGCCGCACTTCAGGCCGCACAGTCACCGCGCTGGGATGCCGCCCAACGAAAGAAATTTGCGCGTGTCGCACACCTCGGTCTCGCGTCTGGTTTCCAGACTCGCAAAGACTATAAGAACGCGCGAACGCACGTGCAGGCTGTACTGATCGACGAACCGAAGAACGGCACGATCCGTATGCAAGCCGCCGCGATCCGCTTCTATCTGGACCAACATGAAGAAGCATACAAGGAGTTTCTGGAATCGTTCGCGGACGACCCAACGCTCGACCCGCCAGAACTCAGCCTTGCCGCCCTATGGGATGGGAAAGGCAAACCCGATGAAGCCGAGAAATGGTTTAAAAAAGCAGCAGAATTGAGGCCAAATAGCGATAAAATGGCACGCGGATACGCGCGATGGCTGATGGATCGCGGGCGGATCGACGAGGCGAAGCCATATCTCGATTCCGCCGCAAAGCTCGACCCGAATAGCCGCGAAACGACCGCACTACTCGGCTTGGGCGCACGCTATCGGAAGGATTTCGTTGCGGCCGAAAAGATCTTCGAAGAGATGTCGCGCAACGCCCCCGCGGATGCTTTCGCCGCCTGGAACCTCGCGATCTCGCTTGCAGAATCCGACGACGCGAAGAAGCGACAACGCGCCATCGAAATCGCCGAAGTCGCGTTTCGGCAGAACTCGCGTTCGGCCGAAGGCGTCGCCGTGCTCGGCTGGTGCTACTTCAAAGCCGGCCGAATCGAGGAAGCCGACAAGGCCCTGCGTGCCGCCGTGGGTGCCGGTCCAGTCGCGCGCGACACAGCGTACTATCTTTCCAAAGTGCTCGTAGATAAGGGCAATACAACCGATGCCAAACGGGCGTTGAAAGACGCGATCGTGGCGACGGGGCCGTTCGTTTATAAAGCCGATGCGGAGAAACTCCTCGCCGATTTGGAGAAGAAGCCGTGAGCCACCGCCCCACTTGGGCGATGCTGATCGTGGCGTCTGGTGCCGTGCTATACGGCCTCATTCGCTTCTGGCTCGGCGATCTCCGCGAAACGACGGGAGAGTCGTTCAGTCGACTCCTATTCATCGCGGCCGCTATCTGGACCGCGAATCGCATCACTCGGCCGACTCGTGATATTCCGCTTCCGATACTCGGCGTGTGTCTCGTAATCATAGGCGCAATCAGCTTCCTGCCCGGTTGGTTCGTGATGCTGCAAGTCGGTCCGCGTCAGGTATTACTCTGGTGGCAACTCGTTAGTGTTATCATCGCGGCATCGGGCATAATTCTCGTGCGATACGGCGTCCGGACACTTCGCGTGTACCGCTTCCCACTTTTGTTTCCACTGTTCGCTTTACCGGTGCCGGGCCGCATCATGGCACCAGTTCAGTTGGTGCTGCAAGACGCGACAACGTGGCTCGCTGCCAATGGGCTGTCACTGTGCGGCGTGTCGGTCGAGCGTAGCGGTTTCGTACTCGCATTGCCATCGGGCGTCCTAGGCGTCGTCGAGGCGTGCAGTGGCATTCGCTCCGTGTCGGCACTAGTGGCGATTGCGGTTTTCATGAGCCACGTACGCGGACTTGGTATTTTTCGAGGGCTTTTCGCCGTTTTCGTCAGCGTGCCGATCATCGTGTTCGTCAACGGACTCCGCGTGATTGGAACGGGACTCACGCAAGAGTGGATCGGCAAAGAGTATATTGATGGTGTCTGGCACGACACGCTCGGCATCGCGATGGTGCTACTCGGGCTGGCGCTCGTCAGCGGGCTAACCGCGTTACTTGCGGCGAAACTGATCGAAGCCGCGCCGTCCGAAATCTGTGCGACACGGCCGCCAAGTCGTCGGGCGATTACGATTGTGAACATCGCACTTGGCGTGGCAATCGGAGCCGGCGTCGCGCTCGCTTTCGTGCCGAGTTTTGCGAAATCGGCCGGTGGTGGGGATTTGCCACTGGCCACGCTTCCACCACCGATTGATCGATGGACGGGGAAGGCGAAACCAATCGACCCGGCGGTAACGACGGCACTCGGTTGCGACACCGTCGGGTACCGTATATACACCGATGGTATCGGTAACGAAGCGCACGTCTGGGTGGTGTATTGGTCGTCTGCGAATGCGGTGCGCGACTATCACCATCCCGATGTCTGTTGGCCGAATCGCGGGTACCAGTTGGCGAGTCGCTGGATGGAATCGGTTCGTTCGCCTGCAGGCCGCGTGGTGCCGGTTACCTTCCGCGAATTCACTCGTGGCAGCGATGCGCAGATCGTCGGATACTGGACGCAAGAAGGGCGACACTTCTGGACGGAGGCCGACGAAGCCGAGGCGCGTAGTCCGTTCTTCCCGATCCGCTGGCTGGTCCGCCGCGCGAATGGCGAGCGCCCCGGTGGCAGTGACGACCGGCTGACAGTCCTCGTCGCCATGCCCGCACTCGGCACGAGCCAGTCGTCACGCACGAAAACGCAAGACGTGATGCGACACATTATGGACGAAGTTTACGACGCGTGCCCCTGGGCCGACCCGCGATAAAATCACTCTTCCGTTTCGGCTAGAATCTTGTTCAACTCCACGATCAGTTCGGGTAAGTCGGCGAGCGTGTCCATCGCGCCGTCCGCGCCTGCGGCGAAGAAAGTTTCGCGTATCGCTTCACGGCGTTGTTCGCGGTCTGTTTCCGGCAAGGCTGCAAAATCCTTTGGAGAAAGGCCCATTTCGCTGCTGCTGTCGGTGACGCCGACCGACCAAGCGGCCGCGTTTACGCCGTCTTCGATGTCGATCCGCGTGTCGCCGATCTTCACGACCGTCGTCGGCGGGTACACGTTTAGCGCTTCCATCACGCGGTAAATCATCCACGGCGCGGGGCGGCCCGCTGGCACATCGTCCGCACAAACCGTGAAGTCCGGCACGAAGCCTTGCTCGCGCCCCGCCGCGTAACAAACCTCAGCGACCTCGCGAGAATATTCGGTAGTCGCACCGATTTTAATGCCGAGCGAACGTAAGTGCGCAACGCACTCTAAGACACCCGGAACGAGTGTGCGACACGCCTTAACCGCTTCGACTTGTAACGGTAAGACAGCACGAAACATTTCTTCGACGTCTGTCTCGCTTTTTAGCAATTCGCGGATGTGATCCTTCGTGTTCATGCCCATCAAGGTGCGGATTTCGGCCGGTGACACTTCGATGCCTTTGGCAAGAAACGCTTTCCGCAATGCGTTGGCTGGCGCACACGCACCGAAATCGATGACCGTACCGACCCAGTCGAAAATCACCAACTGAATATCAGACATGCTTGCTCCTGAGTGTGGAAATTAGGTGTGCTATACGCTCGCGGCGTCTGTACTAGCGCGTACGATCAAGCGGCTCGGGACGACGATTCGCACGGATAATCGCTTCATCGATTTGCGTCGTTCGCGCATGATTCTCAATGCTTCTTCGGCAATCAGCGAGCCGGGGTAATCGTACGTCGTTAGCCCGATGGCCGACATGGCCGCGAATGGCATGTTCTCGAAGCCGATCATTGCCACATCGTTGG
>JANXNT010001369.1 GCA_025353985.1 Limnoglobus sp. | reverse complement strand
CGAACAACGGATGCGGCATCGGCAGGCCCTCGGGTTCTTCAATCGCAGTCATGCCCCTTCTGGGGAATCGGGTGCGGTGTTTGGGTTGGGCGGTTGGTTGTAAACCGTTTCGGGGAAATGCTCGACGAGGTACCGCACGATCCGCTTGGCGGAGAGGATCCCGGCCGGCCGGTCGCGATCATCGACGACGGGCAGGTGGCGGTAGCCGCCGGTTTGCATCCGTTTCACGGCGGTGCGGATCGAGTCTTTCGGTTGCACGGTCACGGGGTCGCGCGTCATCACGTCTTGCAACGGCATGCTGAGGATTTTGCCCACGGCGAGTACGCGCGTGAGTAAATCGCGTTCGGTGAAGATGCCGACGAGCCGCCCGCTTTCGGTGACGAGCAAGCAGCCGACGCCATCGCGGCGCATGACCTCGATCGCATCGGACACGGGACGATGGGCCTCGATCTCGCGCGGCGGCGTCGGGTTCAACCGCGACACGCTGTCCACTTTCAAGTTTCGCGACAATTCCATTTGCGTCTCCGATGTGAGAAACCGTTCTGGTTTTGTAGGTCGATATCGAAGGTTGGGAAGCCCCGCACGCGCAAACGATCGATATCCGTTTTTCCCATCGCCAGCAATCGCGACTTCGGTTACAACGATACGCATCCAACCACTCCCACCGCCGGTGACACGATGACTCTTCGCGCAATGTGGATTTTGTTCGGTACCCTGCTCGCTACCACGACTGTACTCGCGGAGCCGCCGGAGATTGCACTTTGGCCGAACGGCATGCCGGAGCCGAAAGTGCAGACGGCCCTGCCAGAAGCGATTCGGAAACCGGCGGATGCGATTCAACGTCGCTCGAATGTCTCGAATCCGCGACTGGTGGTTTACGAAGCGCTCGAAGCCAAGCGGACCGGCGCGGCAATGATCGTCGTGCCGGGTGGTGGCTTCGGCATCCTCGCGGACGAGCACGAAGGTTCCGAAGCCTGCGTTTGGCTCAGTAAACAGGGTATCACCGGCTTCCTGCTATTGCACCGTTGCCCGACGAACAAGCACACCGAAGCGAGCGAAGGCCCCGTTCAGGACACGCATCGTGCCGTGCAACTCGTTCGGCAACAGGCGGAAAAATGGAAGATCGACGCGAAGAAAGTCGGCGTGCTCGGCTACTCCGCAGGTGGACAAGTGACACTGATTGCCGCCACCAACGAGCCGAAATTTGCCGGTGCGGACGAACTGAAAACGTCGCATAAACCGGACTTCCTCGTGCTGGCGTATCCGTATCGCATCTATGACGAAAAGAAGAAAGCGTTGCGTGCGGATATTCACATTGACGCGAAAACGCCACCGACATTCATCGCTCAAGCCAGCGACGATACCGCGTCGTTACCTCAGGGCAGCACGTTGTTGTTTCTCGAATTGCTGAACAACAAGGTGCCCGCCGAGTTGCACATTTACGAAAAGGGCGGCCACGGCTACGGGATGCGCGCGAAGCCCAACGCGACCGGCCCCACTGACTGGGGTCACCGCGCCGAAGACTGGCTACGCCTGCGCGGGTTAGGCGCGAAGTGACTATCAATCTGAAATCG
>JANXNT010001332.1 GCA_025353985.1 Limnoglobus sp. | reverse complement strand
TGTTCGTTCATTGGCAACTGCGGATCGACCCCGGCGTGGACGAAGATGTGCGTGTCGGTTTCGTAATAGTCCAGGCAATCGTTTTCGAGGAACTGCCAGTGTTCGGCGGGGACATCGTTGAGAGTGCCGGTGCGACCGGGCGACGGGCCGTACGAACCGAGTGCCTGCAACCCGCCGCAGCGGGACCAGCTTTTGAACTCCGATGCATCTCTCCGGGAACGCAGCATCATCATTTCGTGGTTGCCGCGAAGCGTAATCGTGCGGCACGTTTTGCGAATCGCGAGGATGCGATCGATGACGCCGCGCGAATCCGGCCCGCGATCGACGTAATCTCCGAGGAAAATCAGCGTGTCGTCGGGGGTCGGCTGCACGGCGGCCAGCAGATCGTCGAGCATCGCCGAACAGCCGTGAATGTCGCCAAAAGCAAGCGTTCTCATGCCACAACTGTAGCAGACGATCCAGCAAACCACCGAGTGAATCTCGGTGGCTCGAAAGCGGATTAACGAGTGGTTGAAGGCAACGTGGATGAAGGTGTCAGAAACTCTTTTGTCCGCCTCGCGGCGGCGGCTTCGAGCTGCTTGATCTGCGCTTCGACCAGCTTCTTACCTGCTGGGCTGGCCAACACGAGTATCGAATCGCTGCCTTCATCGGCAATCACGGCCTTCACTTCCCCGGTAAATTCGTCGATCGCGATCAGTTCTTTCAAGACTTTCGAGACGTTGACGCACGTCGGACCGTTCAGCGATTTCATCATGATCGTGTAGAGCGTGAACTTGCGCGGCGGGCTAGCAGGGGGCGGCATCTCCTCCGTGGCTTTCCGCGGAAATTGAGCCATTGGCCGCTGTGGCGCGACAGGTGCTAACAGCGGGTCGTCACTCGGAGGTATCGATGGAATTTCCAATCGCGGTACTGGCACACTATTTGACGGGGGCGCTGCCGCAACAGGAACGGAAAATGGCAGGTAAACAGTTCTGCCAGTTTGAGGATCCGTGATTTGCTTGTAACTCGTATCAAATTTAACGGCAGGCTTCGCTGCTGCGGGCTTCGCCGGGCGCTTGAAGATGATCGATTTCGACTGCGTCTCCAGAACGCAGAGTTCCCAGCCTTTCTGGCCGAAGTCGACGATGAATTTCTGGGCGTTGGGCAGCGTCTCGTAATTCTGGAAGCGGTATTCCCAGACATGCTCGGGTTCGGCGTCGGGTGGTATCGACGGCACGGCAAATCCGGGTTCTGGCTGTGGCATCACAGGCACTAGCGTCGGATTCACCAGCATTGGCGCGGGTTCCGACTGTGGTAGCATGGGCACTAACGTTGGATTCGTGAGCATTGGCATGGGTGGTGGCAAAAGCGGTGGCGATTTTGCGGTCGCTTTCGGTGCGGTCTGGGCGTCGGCCGTCGAGAACACGCCGGTGCCGAGGCTCATCGCCATGCCGCCCGCGAGTACCACGGCGGCGGCGAGCAGTTTCACTTTTGAAATCATCATTCCCGATACCCCTTGTGAAAGAGTCAGAATCGAAGCGGGAACAGCCCCCACCTCGTTTGCGAATGCCAGTGTCGTTTCGATGAGCGTGGCCGGTGCGATGGCGCTGCCGGTCGTTGTGCCCGCACCGATGGCCCCGAGTGCCAGCGCCGGTGCAAGGCCGCGTTGCGAGAGTCGATCTAGCAGGCGACGTTTCGCCTTGGACAACCGCCCGGTGAGCGTGCCGGGCTTCCAGCCGAGTTGGGTGGCCGCCACGGGTTGGCGCACGCCTTCGAGGCAACAGAGCACGAACGCAGTGCGTTCGGCTTCGGGCAGCCGGTTCACTTCCTCATGCACGGCCGCGAGGAGTGCATCCCACTGCGAATCGGCTACTGGCGAAGTCGCTTCGGGCCGCGCGACGATCCCTTCGCGGGTCTTGCGCCGTGCGGCGGTGCGCTTCAGTTTCGTGGCCACGCGCACCGCCACGCCGTGCAACCACGGGCCGAGCGTGGCGGTATTCCGCACGGTCTTTGCACTGCGAACGAGCGCGAGAAACGTCGCCTGAAACGCATCCTCGGCATCGCCATCTTGTGAAGCAGATTCCGGCACACGCCCCAAACCATCGTCCCGTGGCGGCGTACGAGCGTGGCAAACGCGGCCGCATCTTTCGACGACACGAACCGCGCGACGAGTGAGGCATCCGCCTCATCCTCGCCCGTCATCACTTCCACCTGTTTGCGTATCGCGTCCAGTATTCGGGAATGCACGGCAACTCCTTCACGGTCGTTCCACCAGTCTGTTCCCATGCGGTCGCGATTCCTACGAATTTATCGAAACTCGAAACGAAAAAAGCCCACGGACGATCGTCCGTGGGCTTTTGTGTTTGTCTCGATCGTTTACTCGAATGCCGTTTCGCCACCTTGTGCGGTGCCGAGTGCGCGCCACGCTTGCACGTCGACGTTGTTCGAATAGAACCGCACGCTGCCATCGCACAGTGCGGTGTTCACGCCGCCCGTGTGACCACTGCGTGCGACTTGAACTGTCAGGCCGTTCTGTTGGCAAGGCAACGTCGGATCGGCGGTGAAACAGTCGCCACCGGTCGTGTTGTTCGCGGTTTGGAATTGATCGGCGGCTGGGCTGTTCGGCTGATAGAACGTCGTGAAACTCGCGGCGGGCCCCCACCAGATCGTCCCGCGACGGTCGATCGGCGCTTGACCACCGACGCGAATTTCGGCGAACATCAGCGTGTTACTCGTGCCGTCCGTAATTTCCAGCAAACCGACTTGTTGAACCCCTTTCGTCGTGCCGTTTAATTTCGAAACTTTGAACGGCGCGCCGAGGAACGAGAAACAGCCCGCCGTACCCGGTGTGCAGGTCTGGAACGCGGACGTAACGTTGAGTTGTCGGCGAACGGTATTGCCAAAGTTGGCGACATAG
>JANXNT010001325.1 GCA_025353985.1 Limnoglobus sp. | reverse complement strand
GTTGGATGTGACTCCGCTAGCTGGACTCACGGAACTGATGTATTTGAACCTGTCCGACATGGGTGTGTCCGATGTGACGCCGCTGGCCGGACTCACGGGACTGACGTATTTGTCTTTGTTCAACACGGGCGTATCGGATGTGACGCCGCTGGCCGGACTCACGGGACTGACGGATTTGTACCTGTCCAACACGAAGGTGTCGGATTTGAGGCCACTGGCCGGACTCACCGTTCTTAAGTATTTGTACCTGTCCAACACAGAGGTGGCTGAATCGCATATTCGCGAGTTGCATCGCATGTTGCCAAATTGTATATTTAACATATGATCTCATTAACAACTAACAAAATATTATATATTTAATGACAAAATTGGCAGTATGTATTCGCCAAAACAGCATCACCCACACGATCTCTGAAAGTCACTAAGTTTTAGACGATTTGACGTAAGTCAGAATTCGTGGCGCGCACGGACGTACTCAAAAATGCGCCGAAATGAAACAGAAAAGGCGCGCCGTGACATAGAAAGGGCGCGCAATGACACAGAAAGGTCGCATAGTGACCCAAAAAAGGACGGTACTTACGGCGAGTGCCAATCGAAGTACCGTCAACGTAAACCCTGACAGGAACGCCGGATACCGCAAAAACATGGCGAACGCATCCGCGATTTGCGATCAAAAACAGGCGTTTTGAGACGCGAAAAACACGAAAAACACGGTTTTAGAACTTTTGCGATTCGGACTTACGTCGATTATGAATGGCGAAAAATCGCTCTCGGCGGGTAATATTCTGTAAATTGCTCTCATGACAATCACGAAGATGGAAACCGAGCTTTTGCGTGTGCCATTGCCTCGGGCGGTGGCGTTGCCCGCCTCGCAAGACCCGCGGGCGGCCACGGTGGCGGAGGTCGTTCTCGTTCGCGTTCACACCTCGGACAATCACGTCGGCCTCGGCTTTACGTATACGCTTGGCGGCGGTGGCACGGCGATGCGTTCGCTCATCGACCGCGTGTTGGCTCCGATGTTCATCGGCGAGAATCCCGCACTCAACGAACGCTTGTTTCTGCGTGCCACTGCCGAACTCGAAGACGTCGGTTTCGCAGGGCTGGCGGCCCGTTCGTATGCGGCAATCGACTTCGCATTGTGGGATTGGAAAGGTAAAGCGGCGGGTATGCCGGTGTACCAACTGCTCGGCGGTTATCGCACCAAGCTGAAGGCGATCGCATCGGACACCGCCACGCCCGCACTCGGTGCAAAACAGGCGACCAAAGAGACGAAGAAGTTGCTCGATCGCGGCGTGGCCGGGATCATCGTCGAGATCGGCACGCAAGACCCCGACATCGATGCGGACCGCATTCGGCAACTGCGGCAAGCGGTCCCCGAAGGTGCGTGGTTCGAGATTTCCGGCTGTGGTCGCTACGACTTCTCGACGGCACTCTGGATGGGCCGAATGTGCGAGGAAGAGTTCGCCGTCGATGGCTTTTCAGACCCCGTTCGCCCCGACGATGCGGACGGGCTGGCCCGGCTGATTGACCGCCTCGAAGTCAGCGTCTCCGTCGGCGGCTTGTACGACCGCCCCGACGATTACCTGCGGTTACTCGCCGCCGGTGGCGTGTCGGCAGTACGCATCGATCCGCTGCGGCTCGGCGGGCTGACCCCGGCACGGAAAGTCGCGGCGGTAGCGGAACTCAAGCATATTTCCATCTGCCCCGTGCGACTCCCCGAGTACGGTACGCACCTGGCAGCCGGTTCGGTGTTCGGCCGCGTCGCCGAGTACGTCGATTGGTTTGCCGAGCTTTTCCACGGTGGCCCGCAGTTCGTCGATGGCCAACTTGTGGTCAGCGAAGAACCCGGCTTCGGCCTCACCGTGAACGAAAGCCTTGCGGCGAAATATGCTTAATTGAGCGTCAAATTCGCCGGAATTGCCGATCGAGTTCGCTTCGGCTGAACGATAGCGACGTGGGTCGGCCGTGCGGGCAATGGTGCGAATCCTCGGCCATGTCGCGCAAGTGCAACAGGTACGCGATTTCCTCTTGCGTCAGCTTGTCGCCCGCCTTCACGGCCGCTTTGCACGCCATCGTTGCGAGCAAGTGGTCGAGCAACGCTTCCTTGGCAGGCAATCGTTCCTTTGAGATCAGGTAATCGATCGCACTTTGCAGAATCACGTGTGGCGGTTTCCGCGAAAGTAGCGTCGGGTAGCTCGATAGCAAGATCGTGTTGCCGCCGAAGTCCGAAATCTCCAAACCCAGGCGTTCCAGTTCCTCTTTTGCTTCCAGCACCATTGCGGCTTGATCGGCGGGTAGGTCGATCGGTTCCGGGATTAGCAATCGCTGCACTTCGAGTTTGCCATCGCGAATTCGCCGCCGCAGTTGCTCGTACAAGATGCGTTCGTGCAGCGCGTGCTGATCGATAACGAGCATCCCGTCTGCGGTTTCGAGCACGAGATATGCATCGTGAACCTGCAATGCCGTGCCGGGCGGTGGCAACGGGAACGGCTGCGGTGGCAATGCTTCCAGCAGATTTGGTTCCGGAGTTTGCACTTCCGGTGCAACGACGTGAATCCGCTCGGTGGCAAATGGGATCGTCGTCGTTCGCGGTACGGTTACAGGCACGAACGGGTTGGCTATGGGGTTTGCGAACCGGTCCCCGAGCGACATTTCTTCCCACGGCGCAACGGTCGAATCCGCCAGTTCCCGGCGTGGCGACATCGGGGCATCGGCTTCGGGGCCATCGGGCACTTTCAGCTTTGGAACGAGGTTTTCCTTGAGCAATCGCGTTTTCACCGTTGCCCGTATCAGCGAGAATATCAGCGAGTTTTCGCGGAAGCGCACTTCGGATTTCGTCGGGTGAACGTTGACATCCACGGTGTCGGGGGGCACCGTGAGGAACAGGAAGCCGATGGCGTGACGGCCCGTCATCAGCAAGCCGCGATAGGCGTCTTGCAGTGCATACGCCAAGCTGCGGTCGCGGAACCATCGTCCGTTAACGAACAGATATTGCAGCTTCGCGTTACCCCGGTCGCAGACGGGATCGGCGATGAAGCCCGTCAACCGCAGCGGGCCGGGGCCGGAGTCGATTTCGTAGA
>JANXNT010001317.1 GCA_025353985.1 Limnoglobus sp. | reverse complement strand
ATTTGACGTAAGTCAGATTTCGCGACGTGCACGGAGTGACCCAAAAGTGCGCCGAAATGACACAGAAGTGCGCGCAAATGACACAGAAAAGGCGCGCACGGTCGATTTTAGGTCGCATATTGACTCGAAAAGGACGGTACTTGCGAAGTGTGTCGCAATAAGAGCATTCGGCGTAACCCACGACAGAATAACAAGATACGGCAAAATTGCCCGAAACCGATCAGCGATTTGCGATCAAAAAAGGGGCTTATTGAGACGAAAAAACACGAAAAACACGGTTTGAGAACTTTCGCAATGGAGACTTACGTCGACGGTAAGAGCCAGTCGCGGACGTTTTCGCGATTGAACGCGAGCCACCCGCATTCCAAGAAGAATGCAAGAATGCGGTCATTTCGGATATTCCCGCACTGCGGAAATTGCTATCATTAGCCGTATTGCTTTATCCGCATCGTGCGAGGGTTGGAAAATGAAGAACACCCTGTTTTCGAAACTGTTCGGTGTGTTGCTGTTGGGCGGAATGATTGCCGCCGTGACTGCGTTTGCTTCGGACACCACGTACATCGACCCGTCGGTACCGGCGGCGGAATATGCCGAAGAAACCTACGATAGTGCCGATTTCACCGGCGAAGCCGTCGATATGCACGACTGGCAAGAAGTGGCCAAGAAGAAGAGCGGTTCCGTTGTCACAACGGTCGTTTACCGGCCAATCGTGAAGGTGATCGTCAAAGGTAAAGTGACATTTGTGACGAAGCCTGCTGTCAAAGGCCGCCGCTAACGTCGACAGCATATGACGACGATCGCAAAGGCCGACAATCTTCGCCGCCTCCCCATCGCCCGAAAACTTCGGATCGCTGGCGATGCGGTTCTGCTATTTCTCGTCGCGTTTTCCCCGTGGCCGTTCGCGTCCGCCGATCCGTACTGGGAGTACGTGGCCACCTGCGGCATTGGCTTGCTAATCGCACTTTGGGCCGCATATATCGTTGCTGTGCGGCAATTCTCGTTGCGCCCGGATGTCGTCTCGATCAGCCTCGCCGGGCTGATGTTGCTGTCCGCATTTCAGATGGTGGCGCTGCCCGAATCGGTCGTTGGCACGATCTCGCCACAGGCGCTCGAATGGTACCGCATCTTCCGCCCCGAGCGCGACGAACGCCTACCCGATGAAGCCACATCGGCCGCACGTCCCGCGTCGCTTTCGCTCAGCACGGATCGTTACCTCACACGCACGTTCCTTGGCCGCATCATCGCGGTGGCGCTGGTTTACCTCGTCGTGCGTAACTGGTTGGCATCGCGTGAAGCGTTACGCCGTCTGGCTTGGGTTGTGGCTGCAAACGGCGTGTTGCTGGCCGCGATTGCGATCGCGCAGTTCACTTCGTCGCCAAACAATGTGATCTTCTGGCGCACGCCGACTGATGGTGCGGTCTTCGGCCCGTTCGTTTGCAAAAACCACTACCCGGACTACGCCACGATCGCGCTCGGCATGGGCGGCGCGCTGCTGATGTTGGGCCGTCGCAGTGCCGTCACGGGGCGGTTCGTTTGGAACTCGGAGACGATCTGCATCGCACTCGGCCTCGTGATGATCGCCGCGAGTATCCCGCTGAGTTTGTCGCGCGGCGGGCTGATGGCCGCCGTGTTTGCGGCTTGTGCCACAGCGTTCCTCATCTACCGTTACCGCAAAAATCAGCGATCGTCGGGGCTGTTGCTTATCGGAATGCTGGCGCTCGGCACGATGATTGTCGTCGGTTGGTTCAGCAGTACGCTCGTCGAAGCGCGGCTGAAAACGGTGCTGTCCGGGCAGGCGTTCGATGGCCGGTGGCCGTTGTGGAAAGATGCGGCCACACTCGTGCCGTCGTTCCTTGTTACGGGCACCGGCAACGGCACGTTCGGCCGCGTCGAGTTACTCGTCCGCACGCAACCGTTCACGAATGTGTACTTCGATAATGCGCACAATGAATACCTCGAAGCCATC
>JANXNT010001280.1 GCA_025353985.1 Limnoglobus sp. | reverse complement strand
GCGCGACGTTGTTTCGGGCCGTGGGCGACGGAGCGTTCACCCATAGCCGTACGCCGTTCTCCGACCGAACGACCAATTCGTAATCTCCGGAATGGGGGGCAAATACCGACCCCGTCCACCGGGCAGAGAAGCCTACGCCCGGTTTCAACTCTGGGATGGGCGTGAGTTGGCTCCAGTCAAACTGTAACGAGGTATCGAGGCGATCCAAAACGCGATCCGTGTCCGAATAAACGCCAGAAACGATGTCTTCCTGCCACCGGAAATATTCGCCGCGAAGCCCTCGCCGCTCGCCCGGCTTCGCTTAGTTGGTGCGAAAACTGCCGATGAGGTCGGCAAGTGTATTCTGATGTTGCACCGCAGTTAATCGTGACAGTTCGACGCGCGGAGGATGATTTCGCTCGCGGGCGTTCTTGGAGTAAAACGTGTCGTAGATGTAAGCCGCCACCTTGTCCGCGTCGGCCCCGACACACGCTCCGGGGTTGTCGTCCGGCATGGTTTCGGCAATCACCTTTGCAAGATCCCCGACGTGCCGGTCGCCGACCAATGGATTTGAATACTTCTTCGACCCCTCTCCATTTGCACCGTGGCACGAGGCGCACTGCTTTCGGTAGATCTGTTCGCCGGTCGGTGCGTCTGCGCGAAGTGGCTCGCCACTGAGCACGAGAACAATAACGATCGCGAACCATCTCATGTGGTTTCCTTTTCTATCATCGCTTCACGAAAGACCCGCCTTCGCACATCGACCAAGCTCCAGCAAACTGAGCCAGCCGCGAGTAGTGCGGCCGACACTAAAAATGCATCGTCCCAGTTCGCGCGCGGTACGGCTCCGAATGCCACTTGGGACAGCGCCGCAGACAGCACGCCGAATGAGTTAATCACGCCAAATACCGCTGCCGTGTGCGGCACGCTCATCGCACTGCTCGCACCCCACCACGAGCCGACATGGCAGTGAATCCCGAAGCAGGCGACCGCAAGGAATATCGTCTTCCACTCCACCGACGTTGCGAACGTGCTTAGCGCCACTGCGATTGCGGCCAGGGCAAACGCAGGCCCGCCGACGATCGGGAATGTCCACCTCGGGTTCGCAACTCGCCTCCGGGCGATGTCCGCCAGCCACCCGCCGACCAGACAACCCGCCGCTCCGCCCGTCATAATCAGGCTGTTCCACCACCCCGACTGCACGTTCGATACGCCCAACAGTTTTTCGAGGTATGTGGGATACCAGGCAAAGATCAAGTTAATGCAACACGACCCGCTAGCTAACACTCCCGATAATAGCCAGACGTTGCGACTTCGCAGAATCGGACGAATCGGGAGCCGCATGGCATGAGTGGCCGACGGAGGTGGGCCGATCAATGCCAGTTCTGCCGCATTCACGGCAGGGTGCTCGGCGGGGCTATCCCGAAACCAACGACTGAACCCGATGGCCCAGCCAACGCCGGCAGAGCCGAACACGACGAATACCCACCGCCATCCGATCTGCTCGATGAGGTACGCCGTGAGAAGCGGAGCGACCATGCCGCCGACTAACGCCGGCATGTGGACGAATCCGCGCACCCGCCCGCGCTCTAAGGCCGGGAACCAAAGATCGATCACACGGGACACGTTCGGCAGTGCACCGGCCTCGCCCGAGCCGAACAGAAATCGCACCACGAGCAGCATCGCAAACCCTGTGACGGCCCCGGTCAGCGCGGTGAAAACGGACCACCAGATGACGATGCGGATCAACACGCGCCGCG
>JANXNT010001269.1 GCA_025353985.1 Limnoglobus sp. | reverse complement strand
AACGAACTCGGCTACATCGTGCCGGGCCTCGGCGATGCAGGGGATCGCCAATTCGGTACCGCTTAACGCCGGCAAAGGATTACGCTTTTGAACCTCGACGTCGAACTCCGGACGCGATTGACTGCCATCGAATCGCGAATTCAGGCGGCCTGCGATCGTGCGCACCGCGTGCGGAAAGACGTGACGCTGATTGCCGTCTCTAAGACCGTGACCGCCGACGTGGCAAAAGTCGTTTCGCGGCTCGGCGTGAAAGATTTCGGCGAAAGTCGCCCGCAAGAGATCTGGAAGAAATCGGCCGCGATTCCGCAAATGCGCTGGCACCTGATCGGCCACCTCCAACGCAATAAACTCGACAAAACGATCCCCATGGTATCGCTCGTTCACTCGGTCGACAGCGAACGCGTGCTGAGCGCACTCAGCGATTTCGGCATGGCCCGCGGCCAGCCCGTACCGATCTTGCTCGAGATCAATTGTTCGCGGGAAGAATCGAAAGGCGGCATCTCGCCGGACGATGCCGCGAAAATGGGCGACATGGCCATGTCGCTCCCCGGCGTTCACTTCGAGGGCTTGATGACGATGGCCGCTTACGGCGAGAACCCCGAAGAATCGCGTCCCACGTTCGTCGAACTGCGGCAAATCCGAGACCAACTTCGCACCACCACCGGCCTGAAACTACTGCACCTTTCCATGGGCATGAGCAACGATTTCGAAGTCGCCATCGAAGAAGGCTCAACCTACGTTCGCGTCGGCAGCACACTCTTCGGCGGATTGGAGAATTAGTTGCGCTATTACAAAATTGCCAGCCAGCCGATCCAGGACAAGCCGCCGGTGGCGAGGACGATGGTCAGGACGAACACTTTGAGCGAGAACATGCAGGTGGCGATGATACCGAGGAGGCGGCCCGCTTTTGCGGTGGCTTCGCTGGCGGGGTCCATGCGGCCTTCGGCCATGGCACGGAGGCAGGCATTTCCGACGAGCCAGGCAATGATGCCGAGTGGGCCGATGAGTAGCGAGATGAGGCCGAGGACGAGCGCCCATTGCGAGCGGTCGGGTCGGTCGAAATCGGGGCCGTCGGGGTCGTATCGCTTCGCGCCGCGATAGTTTTGCACGCACCCGAAATCGGCAGACTTACGCCGGAGTTCGCGATACGTGCGATTCTGATCCTGTTTCCCGATCATGACGGCACCCGCTTATCAGACACGTGGCCGTTCGGCTCATCCATGATAACCGTCGCTTCCGGATTATTCCTCGCACGTTCGGCAATATTGTCGAGGCGATCGCGTTCGATTGCAACAGTAGAATCCGCAGACGGCAGATTTTTATCCGGACGCGGATCGACTGAACTCAGCAAGTCGCCGTACGGCACCCAGCCATCGACGTGCAACAGCACCGCTTTCAGTATCGCCATCAGCGGCATCGCGAGGAACAGCCCGGCGATACCCCAGACGAGGTGCCAATACAGGCAGGCGATCATCACCGTCGTGGCGTTCAAGTCCATGCTGCGGCCCATCACCCACGGGACGATGATGTAACCCTCGAACGTGACGACGCACGCGTAGACCAGCATGATGCCGAACGCCGTCGTCGGCTGGCCCTGAATCACCGCTTCGAGCATCGGCAGCACGCCTGCCGCGAGCGTCCCGATGTACGGCACGTACGTGAACACGAACGTCACCACGCCCCACAGTAGATATTGTTCCAGGCCGCAAACATACTTGTAAAAGAGGCACAAAACAACGGCGAGAACGAAGTTGACGATCGTGCGCCAATAGAGATACGTGCGGATCGACTCCGCGATGGCAGCGAGCGCTGCCGTCACGCGGCCCTGTGTATCTTGGCTCGTCCCGAAGATCGCCCGCACCTTCTTCGCCAACAATTCCGCTTCGAGTAACAAGAACAGCACGATGAACAGAATCAGCACCAACTCGGTGAGTTGCCGCAGTCCGACCCCGGCGATTCCCTTGATCGAATCGGCGACGTTCTGCGGCGTGAACAGTTCCTTTACGCTCCGGTAGACGTTCGATTCATTCGCCTTGAGCGGCAGAATTCCCTGGAAGCGTGCCGTGGGGAACATCGCGTGCAAGTTCTCGGCGACATCTTCGTACTTTTGCTTCCAGCCGTCTTTGCCCTCTTCCGACGATGGCAAGCGGTTGATGAACTGCGGGATGGCGGCGGCCGCGATCACCGTCACGGTGCCCGCCATCACGATGAGGATCATGATCGACGAGAAGCAGGCGAAGAACCACGGCAGCCGCAGTTTCGTGTGCAACCCCGCCGCAAGCGGGTACAGCAATGCCGCTAGCAGCGCGGACATCGTCAGCGGGATGAAGATCGACGAGCCGAAGTAGAGCGCCACGGAGACGCCGAGCATCCCCAGGAAGTTCAGCCCGTATCGCGTGAATGCTGTCAGGTTGAGATTCATTTGCGAACGCCTTTTTCTCAGCCATCGATTAATTCCGCGGCACGGAGGGTGTTGTACAGTAGCATCGCAATAGTCATTGGGCCAACCCCACCCGGAACGGGCGAGAGCCAGCCCGCCACATCGGCCACGCCCGGATCGACATCGCCGACCAGTTTCCCATCGACGAACGACGTACCGACGTCGATTACCGCGGCACCCGGTTGCACCATATCGGGCCGAATGCAGTTCGGCACACCCGTCGCGGCAATCAGGATGTCTGCGGAACGGCAGAGATCCTTCAAGTTCGCGGTCCGCGTGTGCGCCACGGTGACGGTCGCATCGCACCCCGCCGGGTTCGCGGCCGTCGACTTTTGCATCAGCATCAACGCGAGCGGCTTACCGACGATGTTACTGCGCCCGACGACAACGGCATGTTTTCCCGCCCACACAATCCCGTTATGCGTAACGAGCTTCACGACACCGTGTGGGGTACACGGGTAGTAACGCGGGTGGCCGGCGGTCAGTCGGCCGACGTTTTCCGGGTGAAAGCAATCGACATCCTTCAGCGGCGTAACCGCGTGAATGACGGCATCTTCGCGGATCTGCTTCGGGAGCGGAAGCTGAACCAGAATGCCGTGAACCGCCGGGTCCGCGTTGAGTCGATCGATCAGATAGAGGAGTTGTTGTTCTGAAGTATCGGCCGGAAGGGTGTGCAACCAGTTGGCGATGCCAATTTCGTCGCAAGATTTTCGCTTGTTGCGTACGTACGTCTGGCTAGACGGGTTCTCGCCAACAAGAACCGCCGCCAATCCCGGAGGCCGTTTGCCCGCCGCAATTCGCGTCGCCACGGTGGCCGCCATCTCGCTGCGCAAGAGCTGCGCAAGAACTTTGCCGTCGAGTCGTTTCGCCGTCATGGCCACATTCCCCGTATTAAAGGCGAGCGGGGTGGCGTAAGCTGCTGACACACCCCGCTCGCCGAGATCGATTTGAAACTCTTCGAATTCAGATCACTTTGAACCCTGCCACGGCTCGGATAAGTTTCCGTTCCATGGCAGGAACAGGATACCTTCCGAGGCGTCCTGCAACGCACCCTGTACATCCATGAGCGTATTAATCTCGTCGAGAGCGGCGTATAGGTCGTCGATGCTGACCTCGAATCGTTCGCTGCACTTTCGCATGGTGGCCGCGTATGGAGTGTTTTCGCCAATCTCGGCGGCCTCAAGGGCAACGTGCGGTTCAGACGCCAACTGGATGCGGAACTGCGGACTGCCGGGACGGCCAGCGGTAAGTACATCGCCTTGCCTGGCGATGGTCAGCCCGTATCCAGTCAGCGATTTTGCTGCGGCGTCCAGGTTGCACGCACCGGAAGGGAAGAACACCATAAAGCCTTCTGCCATAGGTCCGCTCTAAATGATGACTTTCCGGCAGCGTCTCGGGTCGAGGAATCCGTTCGATTAGCAAATTCTCGCGCCCTTGCTTCACTTCAAATCGGAATCCCGAGTTCCGCGCAGAGCTTTGGTAGCGATTCGCCCGATGGGCCGTATAGGCCGATGTCGGCCATGGCGCTGGCTTCGGTTTGCGTCAAATTACACTCGATGACGGTTGCGGGGGAAGCGCGATCTTGCTGTTTCGCAATCGGGATCAGGCTTGCGGCGGGATAGACCACGGCGGAAGTGCCGACGACCAGCAGCACGTCGCACGTCTCGGCGGCGCGCTCGGCGTGTTGCCAGACGTCGGGCGGTAACATCTCGTGGAACCAGACGATATCGGGGCGGAGCATCGCGCCGCAATCGACGCACATCGGCAACTCGGCCAGCACGTCGAGGCGGCGATCGCGAATGATGCCGCACTGCGTGCAACGTGTACGTCGCAGGCTGCCGTGAATTTCATGGACGCGAACGCTACCCGCCGCTTGATGCAGGCCATCGACGTTTTGCGTCACCACAGTGAACTCTTTCCAGTGGCGTTCCATCGCGGCCAGCGCGTAGTGCCCTGCGTTCGGTTGCACGGTCTTCACGTTGGCCCGTCGCGCGTTGTAGAACTTCCAGACGAGTGCCGGATCCCGCTTGAAGCCGCTTGGCGTCGCGACATCCTCGATGCGATGGCCTTCCCAGAGGCCATCGGATGCGCGGAACGTCGGCACCCCGCTTTCCGCCGATGCCCCCGCGCCGCTCAGCACGGCGACCGTTTTCGCGTTGCGAAGTGCCGCAACGGCCTTCGCGAGTTCGTCGGCCATCGGTGTCTCCTCGAATCAGGGCGATTTCTTCACTGGAAGCGAAACGTGATCGTACACCGCTTGGCCGATCTTGGAGATCGTCACTTGTGCAGCATTGTCGAGTATCCAGCGTTCGTCTTCGTTCTCGTTCGTCAGTACGACGACGATCACGGGGATCTTTCGCTTTTTGTCGGCGTCAGTCGTATCGGGAACATACAGGATACCCGCATCGGTACGCACCTGCTTCGTCGCGCCGGTCTTGTGTGCCATCACGGTACCTTCCGGCAAATACCGCAACAGGAGTTCCTTGTCGTCGTTAGCCTTCAAGTGCGCAATCATCGCTTTGCACGACTCCACACTTGCCGCTTTCTCCGTGTGGATGAGTTCGAGTAACTTCAAAGTTTCCTTCGCCGTCGTCGAGCCGAGTTGATACTTCTCCGAGCGTGCCTTATCGACCGATGAGCTACTTCGTTTGTACACTTTCGAGTTGACTCGCGTTTCGGGTACACCGAGCTTCACGGTGCTAATATTTACGTTCTTAATGCCAACACGGTCGAGCAACATATTGGTCGCGGTATTGTCGCTGTAGCGAATCATCAGTCGAATGCCATCGCGAATCGAGAGTGTGGCACCTTCGGTGAGATGATCGGTGAGGATACCCGAACCGGGAACCTTATCGTCTTTCGCAAGTGTCATCATTTTGGTTAAATCGAGCGTTTTCTCGTCGGCTTGGCGATATGCTTCGACCATGACCGCGAGTTTGATCAGGCTCGCGGTTTGCATCACGTCGTCGGGGTTATGCTCGTAGGCTTCGCCCGTGGTCAGATTCTTCACCGCGATGGCGATCTTCCCTTTATGGGCAGCGATAATCGGCTTGAGTTTCTCCGCAAGTGTCGGCTCCGCAGCCGAGAGCGGAACCGCAATGGCGAGCGCGAGAACGGCAACAAACAGACGCATCGTTTACCCTTTCAATGTCGGGTTTTTAAGTGAACCCGCGGCGAAAACCGCCAAATCCTTTCGGCGTGATGTCGCAGTACGTTGTATATACGTTATCGTGCCAGCACTCAGCACAAGCAAGGTCTGCGCTTTCCAGCACGATCTCCTCGCTCGGTATTGATCGAATCGGGGATGATTCGAGAGGATAGTACGCAAGTTTGCTGGAAATATCGCGCAAATCGTGAAAAATTGCTCACGCGTCGCATTTGCGACTTGCAAATGCCGTTCCCAATGAAATACAATCCCCACTAATCCTCTCCCCGTCCTCATCGATCGGCCGGGTTATCTCTATGCGTCCATTCCAATCGTTGCTCGATTCAGTCGGGCAGGCATTGTGCGAAAAGGGCCGTCGTGCGCTTACGGGCGACATTCCCTTCGGCGATGTGCTGACGGAAGTTTCGAAGTCCTCGCTCGAGCACTTGCGCAGGCAGATTTCTGGCGACGACATTCGCCATGCGCTCGGCGAAACGGCCGGCGTCGCGCCGAATGTGTATGCGGCGCAGTTGGACAAAACGCTCGACGCGCTGGCGAAAGTCAATTCGTTACCGAACCGCGACGCGCTACGAGATTACCTGTTGCACTTTCCGCTGTCGATCCAGCAGATGTTTCGCCGGCCGAGCGACCCCGAAGGTAAGACCGCTCCGGACAAGCTGGAAATTTACAAACCCGAGCAACTGCTGTTGTATCTGCCACCGCGTCGGGCGCGTTTTCGCGCGGGCGATGAACCGGCGGGCCTCGATAACTGGCAACTCGTCGAACTCCGTGGCCTCGGCGAATGTAGCGAAGTCTGGCTCGGGCGCGACAAAGTCAATGCGGAGGTGCAACCCGCGTGCCTCAAGTTTGCCATCGATGAAGAGTCCAGCAAGCGCATGGTCGCGAACCAGAGCCTGTTCGTTCGCGTGTTCCAACTCAACGAAATCAGCGGCATCGTCCCGCTGCAATCGGTGTATCTCGAAACGCAACCGCCGTGCCTAGAGTCGACCTACGTCTACGGATACGATCTCGCCGGGCTGATGAACGAGTGGAAGTGGCGATACGATGCCCCGAAGCCCGAAGCGGCCCTGAAGTTGATGCGACGCCTGACCGACATCGTCGGCAAGGCGCACGCGAAGGGGATCCTGCACCGCGATTTAAAACCGTCGAACGTGCTGATGCACCCGGCGGAAAATGGCAAGTTCAGCGTCTGGATTACCGACTTCGGATGGGGGATGATCGAAGCTGAGCGCTCGATCGAACTCTCGCGCGGTGGCACCTGTCGCGCCGAACAAGCGCGGCTGTCGCATCGTGGCGCGTACACGCCACTGTATGCTTCTCCGCAACAGCAAAAGCGCGAATCGCCGGACCCACGCGACGATGTGCATGCCTTAGGCGTGATTTGGTACCAACTGTTGAAACGCGATCCCCATGCGGCCGCGCCCGTTGGCGACGATTGGAGCGAAGAACTTCAGCGCCACGGCTTCAGTGCGTCTTCGGCGAAATTGCTCTCATCGTGCGTGGCGACCCGTTCGGACAAGCGACCGGCGAACGCGGTGGTGCTCCACGAACTGCTACTGAAAGAATCGGTGGCGGTGGCCGCCACGTACCCAATCAGCGTGATCGATGATGGCTCGCGAATTCTCTCGGTGAAAGGCCAAAGTACGCCCCAGTTGTCGGTAACAGCGCGTGGCAAGCAGGTCGATCACGCGGCGGCGGCGGTTGCGGCGGCTTCGTTGTTAGGTAACACGGGTGGCGCGCTCGGCGGACGATTCTCGGCGAAAGCGACGGGGCTTTCGAGTACCTCCGGCTCGTCGATTCTCCCATCGATTTCACAAGAACGCGCGGCTGATGGGTTGCCAAAACTCATCCGTAACTCGTTGGGAATCACGTTCACGCACATCCCGGCGGGTTCGTTCGATATGGGCGCGAACGAAGACGAAATCGGCCGCAAGCCGCACGAAACGCCCCGGCACACCGTACGATTGCGCCGCGCGATTTACATCTCGATTTTCCCCGTCACCCAAGGGCAGTATGAAAAGCTCGTCGGCCGCAACCCGGCGTTCTTCCACAAGGGCAACGGCGGCGCGGGCGATCTCCCCGTGGAATCGGTGAGTTGGTACGATGCCGAACGATTCTGCACGAAGTTGTCGAAGTCGAGCGACGAGCAGTTGGCGGAACGGATCTACCGTTTGCCTACCGAAGCCGAGTGGGAATACGCTTGCCGCGCGGGAGTGAATGCAACGTTCACGTTCGGCGAGAAATTGTGCGAAAAGGATGCGCACTTCAAACACTCCGTTGCCCAGACGAAGACGCACGCTGTGGGCCGATTCCCCGCCAACGCCTTCGGCCTGCACGACGTTCACGGCAACGTCTTCGAGTGGGTGTCCGATTGGTACCACGATTATTACTACTTCGACACGGCGGGCACCGACCCGACCGGTCCCGTCGGCGGCGACTTGAAAGTCATTCGCGGCGGCAGTTGGGTCGATGCCTCAGTCGATTGCCGAAGCGCCGCCCGCAAAGCGCAACACCCGGACCGCCCCACGAACACGATCGGTTTCCGTGTCGTGCTCACAACGAACGCATAAGGCTCGCTCATGGCACGGAGACGATTCGACGACGACGATGAAGAGGACGAACGCCCCAGACGTTCGCGGCGGCGCGATGAAGAGGATGACGATTACGACGAACGTCCGCGCCGCCGCCGAAACAAGCCAAAGGCCGGGTTTCCGAAGTGGGCATGGGTAGCAATCCCGCTCGGTATTTTTGTCGTCTGCGGCGGCGGTCTCGCCTTGATGATGACTTCGGTTCCGAAGGTGAGATCCGCGGCGGCGAGGGCTCAGCAAACAAACAACATGAAGCAGATCGGGCTTGGTTTGCACCTACAGCACGATAAAAACAAGTTTTTTGCCGCTCCATTTGCGCTGGACGACAAAGGACAGCCGAACCCCGGCCTAAGCTGGCGTGTTGGTGTGTTACCATACATCGATCAAGACAAAATCTATTCCCGTTTCGACCGATCAAAAAGCTGGGACCACCCATTTAATGGGTTAGCTTCCAACCAAAAAAATCCTTACGTACACGTCGCCAGATGACATCAATGTGGCGAACGCGAAGACCTTCATGTTTGGCTTCAACGGCCCTGGTGCACTTATGGATGCGAATTTGAAACCCCCGTTGACGTTCGCGACAATCCCCGATGGCTCATCGAATACCGCAATGGTCGCCGAAGTGACAATCGGCGCGCCGTGGGCGTCCCCGACCGATGTGCCTTACACACACAATGGCCCGTTGCCATCATTCGGCGCAGAGGGCAAAGATTCCTTCCTGCTTCTGATGGCCGACGGCTCGGTTCGCAACGTGAAAAAGAATGTTTCGCCTGCCGTCATGCACTCTGATTCAAATCGACGACGGCCAGCCGCTGAACATGGACGGGTTGTAGCCGGCTAACGCTATCCTCTCGCGGAGCGAGAGGGCTACTTCAATAAGGTAGCCCTCTTGCTCTGCGAGAGGACAGCAAAAACCAATCACCCCCCATCGCCACGGTGCAGTCTGTTGCAATCCTCTCGCGGAACGAGTGGGCTACTTCGAAAGCGTCTCCGCTTCGATGGTCAGAGTGGCGATGCCGAGATCGGTTGGGATTTTCAGCACTTTCCGCATGTTGCCTGCGAGTGCGGGCTTGAACGTGACTGTGGCGATTTGCACGGGGGACGCACCGGGGAAAGGTTCGAGCGAGATGCCGTCGCCATCGTCGGCTACGGTCATCACCTTGAACGCTTTCGTCGCCCGCAAGATGATCTTCTTCGTTTGGACTTCGCCGATTTTACCTTCGAAACGAATCTTTTCCGGTGCGACCGTAACGGGGGCTTGCACCATCGCCGAGACGTGGATTTGCAGCAGCGGCGCGGTCGGGTCGTTGGTTTTGAGCGTCAGCGGTTCGGTTAATGAACCGGCGGCGGCATCGGCGTTCATCGTCACAGTGACCTTAAACTCGGGGCCGACCGCATCGCTGAGTTTCGCTGTAAATGGCCCCGTTGGGGCAATCACTTCGGTAATCTTCCAGTCGCGTTGGCGGCCCTGATACTTAATTGCCACGGTTTGCTCGGCCTCGGTACCGACTGCCACGACGCCGAAATTCACCTGGCCAGGGGTCATCGAGACATCGCCACGGCTGTTCGCTTGCACGCGAATCACCGCCGTGGAAACGTACTGTGGGCCAAACGTGACGAAGAAGGTTTGCGCGTTCGGCCCGTTGAACTTCGCCGCGTTCATCGAGAGGATGAGTTCGGCGCTCTCGTGCGGTTGCAGCACCTGCGTCGGCGGTTGGGCTTCGAGGCAGGTACACGATTTGCGCACGTCGATCACCTGCATCGGCACGTCGTAAATGTTCGTGAGTGTGAGCTTCTGAACGAGCAAACTGCCGTGCGGAACGGTGCCGAAATCGTGGACGATCACGGCGGACGGGTTGTCCTTTTGGAAGAGCTTATTCGCCCACGGAACGAACGGCGGCGCAGCACCCACCACCGGGCCGACTTGAGCAAACGCCGGGCAGGAAACCAGCGTGAATAGTAGAACCGCGCCGAAATTACGCAACATCTGCGATGCCTCCGAGGCGAACGCTATCGCGTTGCCACTTATGGAATCGACCGGATCCCCATCAGCCGCGCAGCGATGTCGGCAGCTCCAATCAGAAAGCACTCACACGGCAAAGAACGACCGTCGGAAACCCCCGGTATTACCTAGATTGCCATTTCTGGATCGTCATTCGACCGCAACCACTTCCCCGCCCGCGCGGGTCGCTAATGCAGGGAGGATATCGTTGGCAGAGTAACGTAGGAATCGCACTGAGCCATCGCAAAATGCAAAGTGAGCGCCGCC
>JANXNT010000863.1 GCA_025353985.1 Limnoglobus sp. | reverse complement strand
TCCGAGGGACTCACCGACGCTGCCTATCAACACATTCCGAAGTTTCGAGAACTCGAAGGGTTGTGCTTGAGTTCCTCCAAGATCACCGGCAAAGGACTGGTCCATCTCAAAGGAATTCCCATCCAGAGTATCGAATTGGGTGGCTGCGCGATTGCGGATCAAGAATGGGTACACCTCAAAGAGTTGCCGAAGTTGACCAGCCTCGTTATGGAGGTAGTGCCTCTTTCAAATGCGGCCCTCACGCACATCGGCAAACTGACGAAACTCCAAGAACTCAGTTTCTACGCGAACTCAACAATGAAAGATGAGGACTTAAAGCACCTCGAAGGCTTGAACGAGTTGCGGTGGCTACATCTCGACACGACGACGCTGACGGGGAAAGGCTTTTCCTCGCTCGCGAAGCTCCCGAAACTCGAAAAAGTGTATGCCCCCGAATCGCATCTCACCGATGAAGGATTGAAAGCTCTGATCGAGTGTAAGAGTCTCAAGGTAGTCGACGCGCGTCGAACGAAGGCGACGGCCGAAGGCGTGAAGGCGTTCTGCAAGGCGCGGCCGGACGTGACGGTAACGAGCGACTTCGACATCGACCCCGACCGCAAGGCGGCGGAGTTCGTCCTCGGTAAGGGTGGCGTCGTGGTCGTGCATAATCCCGAAAAGAACGTCATCACGAAGCGAGTCGAAGACCTGCCGAAGGAGCCATTCAAGCTCAACAGTATTGAATTTCCCACCGACGCGGCCGGGACGATTTCCGATGCCGATCTCGATCAATTCCGCGAACTCGACTTCCTGTATTGGCTCGATCTCCGTGGGCCCAACACGATAACGAGCGACGGGCTGGCGAAGCTGGCCGGGTTCCCGTTTGCGGGCAAACTCGGTCACCTCATGATTGCGAGCGACGCCCTGACCGACGCAGCATTTCCGGCCGCGGCACGGTTCCCAAAATTGCAACAACTCAGTTTGCACTCGAAACAAATCACGGGGAGCGGCATCGCCCACCTGAAGGCGTC
>JANXNT010000859.1 GCA_025353985.1 Limnoglobus sp. | reverse complement strand
CGATTTACTACGCCTGGCGCGATGGCACGATCGCAAAGGAACGTAAGCGAGTCAACTTGAACGAACGCGTCGCCTACATGTTGTGGGTTGCCGCCAACCGATCGTAATTGTCCCGTTCGCCCACATCGCCTGCTCACTTATCGCCCATTCGAACCCGTTGCGCCTCAATCGACCGTCGGAGCCGGTACGCCATAAGTGGCTTCGTATTCGGCCCGCAAGCGTGCGATAGTGGCTTCTTTTTGAATCGGGTACGGCATCAATTCCGCGACGAGAATTGCAATAATGTTGTGCGCTACCTTCGCAATGATGGTCGGGCCGGATCGCGTGAAGGGTATGACGTAGATGTACCCGTGCGTGTGCTGGTTCATTTTCCAGAGTTGTTCGGCCGCAATATGGAGTTTGCGCTTTCCGTTCACAACATCGTGGATAATCGCTCGGTTCATCTGAAATTGCGACAGGTTCGCTTCCTGTTGCAAGATCAATTGATCGCCCGTGACGTTGGCAGCGCGCAGTTGATCTTCTAATCGGCCGACATTCCAGACATCCAGACCGGTCGCTTCGGCCAATTTGGGGTCGCACAAGACGAGACTTACCATGAAGAATCCGGTGATAGCCACCGCAACACCGACGACGCGAACATAGCGAATGCGGACCATAAACAGTTCCTCACACGAACGGGCCGACTCGCGAGGCACGAAGCCCCGACGATGCAACCCGCAAGAATTCGGGAAACGGACGAACAAAGTCGCGGTAAGAGAGGCAAACGAGAGAATTACCGATACCAATGGATAAAGCAGGCAGTGAAACTTGTGACCAGATTTCCGCATCCGACCACTGCGAATCCGCTTTTCGATCGCATGACATCATTGTTCCCGCAGACCGGGAATTATGACAACATTGAGATCCGTCGCTGCGACTCGTACGATCAGTAGACGCCAGACTCGGCGATCGAAGTCAGGAAAAAGTCAAAAATCGCAAACGACGGGTGCCGGTACGCCGAAAGCGGCTTCGTACTCGGCTCGCAAGCATGCGACGACTTCGCGCTATCGCACAGGATTGCAACGCAGTTCTTGCGACGCAACGACCATAATATTGTGTGCCACTTTCGCAACAATCGTCGGCCCCTGGCGTATTCCCGGCAGAATGTGCACGTAACTCGGCGTGTGCTGGTTCATCGTCCAGAGTTGATCGGCCGCCTCAAGCAATCGACGCTTGCCGTTGATGACATCCTGTACGATCGATTGATTCACTTGATTCTGCGAGTGGCTCGTCGAAAGTTGGACCTCCAGTCGGTCGGCTTTGACATTGGCCATACGCAGTAGATCTTCTAATCGACCGACATTCCAGACATCCAGACATCCAGACCAGCCGCTTCGGCCAATTTAGCGTCGCCCAAGACGATACCGATCATGGAAAACGCAGCGACGGCCAGAGCGACTCCAACGACACGGACGTAGCGAATGCGGGCCATAACTGATCCTCACACGAACGGACAATATTGTGTTAAGGCAGGTAGACGAGAACTTAACAGGTTATGGCAGCTTAATCAACGATTCGTATTCAAAATTTATTAGAAACACTCAATCTCTCAAAACGGTTGCAAAAATGTTCTCTCAAATGCCGATTCCGCGCTTGCACTCAAGGCGAACAAGCGACGGACATCGTTTGCGTTATTCAATTTGGGGTGCTGCTACGCCGAAAGCGGCTTCGTACTCGGCTCGTAAGCGTGCGACGACTTGACGCTGTTGAAGGGGATTCTGACACAGTTCTTGCGATGCGTTGCAAATGAGATTGTGCGCCACCTTCGCAACGATCGTCGGCCCTTTGCGGATCGCGGGTATTACGTGAAGATAGCCCGACGATTGCTGGTTCATTTTCCAAAGTTGATCAGCAGCAATGGCTAGTTTCCGCTTGCCGTTGATGACGTCGTACAGGATGGCTTGGTTCATCTGGTATTGCGACTGATTGGCCGTATTGATCTTCGTAAGTTCGTCGCCCGCAATATTCGCGTCGCGCAATTCGTCTTCCAGGCGGCCGACATTCCAGACATCGATACCGGCGGCTTCGGCGAGCACGGGGTCGGCAGCGACCCAACCGAGCATCACCATCACGGCAATGGGCACGGCAACCGAAATCACACGGACGTAACGAATGCGAGCCATAAACCACTCCTCACACACAAACGACAGTCCCTGAGAGAAGCCACGAGGCTTCTCCTAATGAACCGCACGGACAACGGAGAGAGAGTGACAATTGCCAGCGTGCCAAACGGCGCACGTAGGGAACTGGGGGGCTGGTAACTTAGACGCACCCAGGCATTATCGAAGGCCAGCAGGTGCATCGTGCGAGTAGACGGTGAGTTCTCGGTGAAGTTCGCTGCAACCGAAAACGCACTACGGGGTAGGTTCGACGTTTCACATGAGCGTTTGACAACGCAAACCGGGGGCCAGTTCCCTGGAAAATTCATTTCTTTAACAAATGCCCTACGATTCCAGTCGCTTTCGTCGTAACAAATACTTTGTCGCGTTGGATTCGACGTCGGTTGCGTGTTCGCTTTCCATGCAGATTCGCGCGGATGTCGGGCACGCAATCGCGGACAGCTCTAGTATTTCGTACGAGTGACCCATGATCGACACGCCGACCACTAACCCTGCACTCCTGCCGATGCGATCCGGGCGTTGGCACAATCCCGCCACGCTGCAAACGGCGGCGTATGCCATCGTCATCGTTGCGGGCGGTTGGTGGATGCTCGGCCAACTCGCGGCGGTGCTGCGGCCGCTGCTGATCGCGGTGTTCATGTGCTACGTGTTGCTGCCGTATTACTCCCGAATGCGGCGAAGTGGCGTACCGACTCCTGTGGCGCTCGTTCTGCTCGTCAGCGGAGCGTGCGGTGTGCTCGGCGCGACGATTTTGCTCGTTTATGCCAGTTTGCTAGGGTTGGCCGAAGATGCGCCCGCATTGAAAGAACGCGCCATTACTCTCAGTCAGGGCGTACACAACTTCCTGAACGCTAACGTGCCGTGGATCTGGTCGCAAAAAAGCGAAGGTTCGAAGAGCTTTGAGGAACAGATCGCCGAGCAACTGCCAGGGCACATCGGCACGATGATCAACGTCGCGTTCGGTGGCTTAATCGAACTCGCTGTGGCGGGGTTATACTTGCTGTTCTTGTTGCTCGGTGCGGAAAAGCTACCGTCGAAGGTGCGGAACGCTTATCCGGATGACGAAGCGACCAAAATCCTGCACATCGCGGGTCGCATCAACTCGGCGATCATCAGTTACCTGAAAGCCAAGGTGCTTTCGAGCTTGATCTTCGCAATCCCCGTTGCCCTCGTCCTGACTGTTTGTGGCGTGAAATTCGCGATTATGTGGGCGGTGCTCACCTTTGTCTGCAACTTCATCCCGTACATCGGCAGTGTGGTGGCTTACGTACTACCCATCGCGTTTGCGCTCCTGCAACTTGGCTTTGGTGCGCCCGTAATCGTGGCGGCGATCCTCGTATTGGCAGTGCATATCGTCTGTGCCACGCTGATCGAACCGATGCTGATCGGGCGTGCGGTTGGTCTTAGCCCACTCATCGTCCTTGGTGCCCTTGCGGTCTGGGGCCTCGTCTGGGGCCTGCCCGGAATGGTGCTCGCCGTACCGCTCGCGGTCATGGTCAAAATCGTGCTGGAGAACATCGAGATTACGCGATCCTTCGCAAAAATGGTCGAAGAATAGCCTCTTA
>JANXNT010001246.1 GCA_025353985.1 Limnoglobus sp. | reverse complement strand
GCGATAGTTCCAGGACTTGTAAACTCTCCGAGCCGATGTTTCATAACTTGAGGAGGAGTTCGCGTGGCCCTTCGTAAGTGGGTTGCTGCCGCTGCGATGTCAGCGGTAACAATCACAATTTCCCAACCTGCCATCGCTGCGGAAGCCGCGAAGCCGACGGTCTATACCTTCGGCACGCTACGGACGGCACCGGCCGACCAAGCGAAGGCGAAAGCCGCCGAGTGGCTCGGATCCATCGGCAAGATGGACTCGGGTGCGTTCGAGAAAATTTGGGCGAACGAATCGCGTAGCGTATTCGATCGCACCATCGATAGCTTGCTCCTCGGCAGTACCGAAGCCGAAGCGATGCTGCTCGATGCCCGCAACCCCGATGCGATGCCGCCGATGTCGGTGCCGTCGATCATCAAGGACGTCAAGAACAACGACTTCTTCCGGGCGAACATTGCCACGGCTTACGCCAAAGCACTGTCCTCGAAGCGAGTGTACGAAGAAGCCCTCGAAGCGTTGAAGTCCGTGCGTGCGGAGTTCGTCGTCGAGCCGTCTGCGTTCTTCTTCTACAAGGCCGTCGCCGAACATGCGACGATCCAGAAGGAACTCGCTAACGGTTCGATCGTCCGCTTGCTCGACGATGTCGCCGACGCCCCCGACCGCTACAAGATGGTCGCCACGCTAATGTTCTTCGACATGCAGAATTGGTCTGCCGATCAGAAGGACTTAGCGAACATCGGTCGACTGATGGATAACAGCGGTCGCCGTCTGGACCTCGCTCGCGGTGGCCCGCAGACGCAAGACATTCAAAAGAAGATCGTGTTCCGGCTCGACGAGAAGATCAAGGAACTGGAGAACCAAGCCAAAGGGGGTGCCTGAAACGGCGGAAATTGCCCCTCCGGCGGTCAGCCGGGTCAAGGTGGCAGTGTTACTCCTAGCGGTCCAGCAGCGGACAGCATGATTATGGGCGGGTCGGGCCAAGGGAAAGTCGACGAGAAGAAACTTAAGAAGCTAGCCGAGTCGTGGGGCGTTCTGCCTCCTGCCGAGCGAGCGAAGGCGATCCAGGAAATCACACGCGATCTGCCGCCGAAGTATCGGCCAATGATCGAGGAGTATTTCAAGTCGCTGAACAAGGTCAACGGCGTCCAACCCTAATGATGGTGGACAGTCACAATGGGCGGCGTTCGCAACCGCGACCGCCGCCTTTGTCATTCGAGGTGATCGTGCCAGCCCGCAGCGCAAGCAAGGAGTACCCAAAATAATGTTCGCGACTACAGAATCGATAACATCTAACAGGTTTTGTTAGCCCGACGCGCCAGCGAGGGGAACCCGCGAAAATGCATGCGATCGCAGAAACGATGACAATCCCTCGCTAGCGCGTCGGGCTAACGGGATTTCATTCCTGAAACGATGACAATCCCTCGCTAGCGCGTCGGGCTAACAAACCATCCCGAATGTGAAACATGAACACCATCCGACGTGCCTTTGCTGTGCTTGCCCTGTCTGTTGCGATGGTATCGGCACAGGCCGCCGAGATCAGCACGCTCACCGGCAAGAAATATCTCGGAGACATCGCGAGCATCAACGATGGCATCGTCACCTTCCGCACCGAAGCGGCGGGCAACATCGGTATCGCCGTCAAGGATATGTTCGTCGTCGATTTTCGCTCCAAAGTCGAACCAGTGACCAAAGGCACGAAGTTCGATGAAATCGAACTGATCGACGGCTCGATCATCCGCTGTTCCTCGCTCAAAATTCGCGGCAAGAAATTCGAGCCAACGCTGATCGCCGCGTCTGGCGCTGCCGTGCCGAAGATCGATTTGCCGACCGAAACGGTGTACTCACTTTTGCGTGGTGCCGACGATCAAAAGAATCGCGACGAGTGGAAGCAACTTCTCAAAACTCGCGGCAAACGCGATCTCTTCGTCATCAAACAAGCCGACGGTTTCAGCCCCATTCCTGGCACCGTACTCGATGGCAACGAGGCGGGCGACACGATCGATTTCGAACGCGAATCGGACGGGCAAAAAGTCGCGTTCAAGCTCACCCGTGCGACGGGTGGCATCGTCTTTAACCAGCCATCGCGTGGGGCGATCCCGTCGACGGTGTGCCGGGCGATCGATGTCTTCGGGAACGTCCTCACCGCGAAAGGCGTGCAGCTTCTGAAGGGCGGCATCTTGCGAATCACTACGGTCAGCGGGGCGACGTTCGAGTACCCGACGACGGCGGGCCTATCCAAGCTCGATTTCTCGCAGGGGAACATCGCGTACTTGTCCGACCTCGAACCGGTTGTGGTTGCGCCAATGCCGACGCCGGGCGAGCCGTACTTCACGTACTTCAACGACAAGACCGACGAAAAGACCGCGTTCAAACTCGATGGCACGAACTACGCTAAAGGCGTCTGGATTTACCCCGATACGGTGCTCACGTACAAACTGGCGGGCGAGTATCGCGAGTTCAAAGCCATCGTCGGGATCGACGAATCGGTGCAACTGGCCACGAGCGTCGTCACGCTGACCATCGAAGCCGACGGTAAGAAACTGTTTGGGGAAGCGATCTCGCGGAAGGACAAACCGAGGCTGCTGAACCTCGACGTGAAGGGCGTGAAGG
>JANXNT010001188.1 GCA_025353985.1 Limnoglobus sp. | reverse complement strand
GAGGGCGGCGAACCAACAGCGACAACTGGCGGTACGAGGCGGCCTGTTTCGACAAGTCGTCGTACACGCAAAGTGTGTCTTTGCCTTCTTCGTACATGAAGTATTCGGCCATCGCGGTGCCGGAGTACGGTGCGATGTACTGGAGCGGGGCGGCATCGGCGGACGATGCGACGACGACGATCGTGTATTCGAGTGCGCCGAGTTCGCGGAGTTTCTCGACGACACCAGCGACTTTCGATTCCATCTGGCCGCAAGCGACGTAGACGCATATCACGCCTTCGCCTTTTTGTGCCAAAATGGCGTCGATGGCGATCTGCGTTTTGCCAGTCTTGCGGTCGCCGATGATGAGTTCGCGTTGGCCGCGGCCGATCGGCGTCATGGCGTCGATGGCTTTGATACCGGTCTGCAACGGCGTCTTTACCGGTTGGCGATCGACGATGCCGGGGGCCACCGATTCGACGGGCCGACGCTTGTCGGTAATGATCGGGCCTTTGCCGTCGATCGGGTTGCCGAGCGGGTCGACGACGCGGCCGATCATGGCCGGGCCGACGGGCACCGAAAGGAGTTGCCCCGTAGTGCGGACCTCCATCCCTTCGCGAACCTTGAGGTAGTTCCCGAGGATGATGACCGACACGGAGTTTTCTTCGAGGTTGAAGGCAAGGCCTTTCACCCCGGCTTCCGGGAAGTCGATCATCTCGCCGGTCATAACGCCGGCGAGACCGTAGCAACGGGCAATGCCGTCGCCGATCTCGAGAACCTGGCCGACTTCGCGAGACTCGACCTTGCGGTCGTAGCTTCCGATTTGGTCGGCCAGAACGCTGACGATTTCGTCGGCTTTAATTTTTAAGGACATAACTCGTGCCCCCGTCCATCAGTTGTGCGCGGATCGATTGGAGTCGGGTCCGAACGGACATATCGTAAACCCGGTCGCCGATCTGGATGACGAGCCCGCCGAGGAGTTCGGGATCGACTTTCACGTCGAGTACCGGCTCCCCTTTGAGCTGCGCCGCCAGGGTAGATTTCAAATGTTCGCGTTGGCCGTCGTCGAGTGGCGAAGCGGACTTCACCAGTACGCGGACGAGGCCCGATTGCTGTTCGCGCAACCGTTGGTAAGCGGCACGGACCGAGCGAATCTGCCCGAGCCGGCCGTTCTTGTTCAGCACGCCGATGAGGGCACGAACCAAGTTCGAGGAACGGCCCGCGAAGGCACGCTCCAGGATCGGCTCTTTTTGGCGGCGACTGATGACCGGGCTGCGAAGGTAGGCATCGATGTTCGGGTGCGCGCTTAAAATATCGCGAACCACCGCATCGAGTTCCGTACCGACGAGATCGACCTCGTTCGCCTTCGTGGCCTCCTGCATCAACGCTTCCGCGTAGACGCGGGAGAGCCGGTCCTTGCCCGCACCGGCATCGAGAACCGCATCGTTCGTATCTGCCATCGCACGCGCCCTCGGTAATTAGTTCCGCGAGGCGGTTTTGAGTTCTGCGAGCGATTCATCGACGAGCCGACGGTGATCGTCGGCCGTCATGCTGCGTCGCACGGCTTTGCTCGACATTAACGCCGCCAGATCGACCGACTTAATGTAAATCTCTTGCAGCGCGGCTTCCTTCGCCGTTTCGATTTCCCGCTTCGCCTTTTCCCGCTCGTCTTGGGCTTCCTTCTGACCGATCGCCCGTTCCTTCACGCGAAGGGAATCGGCATCGCGGCGGGCTTCTTCGAGCATCGCCCGGACCTTGTCGTTCGCGGTCGCAAACTCAGCTTGCAGCTTGGCGTGCATCTCTTCGGCTTCGCGTTTCGCCTTCTCGGCGGCATCCTTCACCGCAGAAAGCATCTCTTCGCGCTTCTGCAAGCCCGCGGAGATGTTCGGCCATGCGAATTTGTAAAGGATCAGGAACAGCAACAAGAACACGACGAGCGTGTAAATGGTGAGATCCCAGCGTTTCGGGAAGTCGATGAACGCGGTCGGGTCTTTTTCATGGCCCGTGTCGGCCGTCTTCGCGACTTCACCCGTCGCGGCCTTCGCTTCGGCTTTCGCCAAAGGTGCGGCAACGAACAGCGTGCCCACGCTCACCGCGAGTAGCACAAGTAGGCATCGTGTCAACATGGTGTCGCACCTCGGGGAACGGGTAACCAGCCCCAATTACTTCGTGTCGACGAAGATGGTGACGAGGCAAAGGATCAGCGAGAGAATCCCGGCTCCTTCGACCAGACCACCGACGATCAACATGGCCGTCTGGATCGTACCGGCTTGCTCGGGCTGATCCTTTGCCTCGTCACCATCTTCGTCGACACGAAGTAATTGGGGCTGGTTACCCGTTCCCCGAGGTGCGA
>JANXNT010001178.1 GCA_025353985.1 Limnoglobus sp. | reverse complement strand
AAGACTACGTCGCCCAGTTCCGCGCACCGCACTTACCCGGCTTGCCGCGCTTCGTCGGCGGCGCGGTCGGCTACGCCAGCTATGACTCGGTTCGATACGTCGAACACCTCCCAAACGCACCCAAAGACGACCGCCACATTCCCGATCTCAGCTTCGCATGCTATGACCGCATGATCGTGTTCGATCAAATCAACAAGACGGTCAACGTCGTGGCACACGCTCGGATTGCAGAGTTCGGAATTCGGAATGCGGAATTGGAGAAAGTGGAATTGCGGAAGGCGTATGAGGATGCATGTCGCCGCGTCGATGAACTGGTCGAGACGCTTCAACGTCCGGTTACGAGTTTACCACTCATTGATATTAACGTTCAAACTTCGAAAACGGCACAGGCTTCAACAATACCTTCGCGTTTTCAATCGAATTTCACACAGGCAGGGTATGAGGCGGCAGTGCGGAAGACGATTGAATACATTAATGCCGGTGATGCGTTTCAGGTGGTGCCGAGCCAGCGATTTCAGACGGAGACAACGGCGGACCCGTTCGATATTTATCGCGCGTTGCGCGTGGTGAACCCGTCGCCATTTATGTTTTTTCTAAAGGCGGGCACGGTGACGCTCGTCGGTGCGTCGCCGGAAATCATGTGCCGCGTCGAGAACGGTGAGATGACGGTTCGCCCACTGGCCGGCACGCGCCGACGCGGGGCGACACCCGAAGAAGACAAGGCCCTCGCGGTGGAACTCGTCAACGATCCGAAAGAACGCGCCGAGCATATTATGCTCGTCGACTTGGCTCGAAACGACATCGGTAAAGTTGCAGAAATCGGTAGCGTGCAGATCGGCGATTTGCTTGTGGTGGAGCGGTATAGCCACGTGATGCACCTGTCGAGCACCGTCACCGGGACACTGCGGAAGGGCCTGTCCGCGTTCGATGCGATGAAGTCCAGTTTGCCAGCGGGAACGCTGAGCGGCGCGCCGAAAGTGCGAGCGATGGAGATCATCGACGAGATCGAACCGCACCGTCGCGGGCCTTATGGCGGCGCGGTCGGCTACTTCGATTTTAGCGGCAACATGGATACCTGCATCGCGCTCCGCACGATGGTAATTCAGGGCACGACCGCATATGTGCAAGCCGGTGCCGGTGTCGTCGCCGACAGCAACCCGACCAGCGAGTATCAAGAAACCGTCAGCAAAGCGATGGGCTTGCTGAGAGCACTCGAGATCGCCGAAACGCAGTTGTAAGAATGGAAGAGCACCTTACGACACCTTGAGTCGCCCGAAATACCTCCGGCCTTCGTCGGAAATGAGTGCGAAGAATCCCCACGCGCCGACGATCGCCCCGAAAAAGCAACAACCGATGTCGGGGGAATTCGTGGCCGCCAGGAAACAACCGACGAACGCCATCGCGTAAAACCGGCGGAGCAGGAACGCCAAGGCACCGAGTAATACGCCGATGCTCATAAGCAGGAATAGCAGGCGTCGTTGCTGCATTTTGCCGACGGGAACTGTGGCCGCCGCATCGCGCGTTTTGCGTTCTTGCTCGTCTTGGAACACCTTCGTCTTGTCGGCATCGCGCTTCTCCTCGTCTTCGGTACGCTTACGATTCGCATCCACTTTCGGGGCATCGGGCTTGTTGGCCGTCATGAACTGCAAGTTGGCTTCGACGAAGTTTTTCGCGCCGTCCGGATCCGCACCGAACCAGTACAGCAAGTAGCCGTTGACCAGCACGCCCGCAAATCCGAGGAGCAATAGTCCGTAAATCGCGACGAAAATGCGTGCGGGGATCTTTGAAGATTTCGGTCTCGCGACGGCTGCCGTCAGCGTCTCGCCGACCCGCACGGGTGCCTGAAACGGCGCTTTGCATTCGAGGCAAGTCACGACTTGCCCGAGAAAGGTTTCGGGGATGTTCAGCAAGTGCTGGCACGAAGGACAGCGAATAACGACAGATTCTGGCATGAGTTCGTCGTACGAAAACCAGCCACGCCGGGGAAGTGGCGGTCGTGGTCGGTTTCGGTTAACCGTTGCGGTTCGTACCATAATGGCATGTCTACTCCACTCGAATACCTGACGCAACTCATTCGGCGGCCTTCGGTGAACCCGATGGGTCGGACCGACATTCCTGCCGAACTGACGCTCGAACATCGCGTGACCGATTACCTCGAAGCGCAGCTGAAGGCGCTCGGTGTCGCGTATCGCCGCACGATTGTCGCACCCGGTCGCGATAACCTCGTGGCGCAATATCGTGCGCCCGCGTCGTCGGAAACGATCCTTTGGGAAGCCCACCAAGATACCGTGCCAGTCGATGCGATGGTGATCGATCCGTTTGCGGCGAAGGTCGAAGGCGGCAAGTTGTACGGTCGTGGTGCGTGCGATGTCAAAGCGGGTGGCGCGGTGATGCTCGCGGCGTTTGCGCGGCTCGTTCGCGAACAACCAGTCGGCTCGGCGAACGTCACGCTCGCGTTTACCGTCGACGAAGAGCATACGTTCCTCGGGGTGCAGCAACTCGTTAAAGACTGCGTGACGGCGGACTTCGCGATCATCGCGGAGCCGACCATGTGGAACGTCGTCGTGGCACACAAGGGCGTCGTGCGATGGCGGATCGAGACGCATGGCCGCGCCTGTCATAGTTCGCGCCCGGAGCAAGGCGTGAACGCGGTGTACCGCATGGCGAAGGTGCTGAATGCGGTCGAAATTTACGCCGACTTGCTGCGGAACTCGACGGCACACCCGACACTCGGCCCGCCGACATTTAGCGTTGGCATGATCGGCGGCGGTGTCTCTCCGAACACCGTGCCCGACCGTTGCAGCATCGAAATCG
>JANXNT010001142.1 GCA_025353985.1 Limnoglobus sp. | reverse complement strand
AGGCGAGCGTCGAAGCGGTCACACGGGCCGTGAATGTGCTCGCGTTCATCTCGTGTTCGGCATGCAAAATCAAACAGGCATCGAGTACCTTGCGCGTGGCGGGCGTCGGTTCTTTGCCGAACAACATGTAATAAAAGTTCGCTGCGGTATCGAGGTCCGCACGCGGTTCGAGAATCTCTTCGCCCCGGCGCACCCGTGCGAATGCGGCCACAACGGTCGGCATCGCGGCCAGAATCCGGCACGTGGCATCCCAGTTCTTCGCGGGGTCGTTCACGTGGCGACACGGATGGAACATGCCGAGCGCCGCCACCGAGGCTTGCAGGGCATCCATCGGGTGGCCCGTGGCGGGCATGCACTTAATCAGGTCTTTCAGGCGGAAGTGGATCGCGCGGCGTTGTCGCATGTCGTGGTCGAAGTCGGCGAGTTGCTTCTGCGTCGGCAGTTCGCCTTTAAGTAGCAGCCACGCGGTTTCTTCGAAGCGGCTTTCTTTCGCCAGAACATCGACGGGGAACCCGCGATATTCCAGCCGAGATTTCTTACCGTCGATGAAGCTGATCGCGGACTTCGCGGCCGGAACGTCTTCCAGACCGGGACGGAATTCGATTTCGCTCATGAATAATCTCGACGAGTGGCGGTAGGTGGTTAAAGACTTTATAGGATCGGATGGCGAACGCGACAGTCACCCGCGCAGTTTCGTCGAACGTGGCCGATTAACGAGTGCCGATTCGGAGGATCACCTTACCGTTTTTTGCCGGTTTCGCCGCGTGCGTGACGGCCTTTGCCACGTCTTCCAGTGCGTAAGTGGCTGCGACATCGGTGGCCACAACGCCATCGCGATAGAGTGTGCGCACTTCGCGGAACGTCCGCAACATTCGGGGGATCGATTGATTTTTCGCCCACTCGCCGAGCCAGAATCCTTCGACGCTTCGCGCACCAGCGATCAGGAAACGTGGCTCGACGGTCAACGGTTGCCCCGAAAGCGTGCCGAAGGAAATCGCACGCCCGCCGTGCGCCAGCGACGCAATCACGTTGCTTCCGGTTTGGCCGCCGACGGGATCGATGGCGAACTTCACGCCATTTCCGCCGGTGATTTCCTTGACGCGGTCGGGTATCGAACCTGCGGATTCCACGAGCGTGAATTCGGCACCGTGCCCGCTCAGTTCTGCAACCTGTTCGCGCCGGCGAACGATGTTAATGCAGCGAATGCCACGGCGTTTCGCGAGGCGGACGATCATGATTCCGAGCGCACTACCTGCTGCCGACTGGAGCAACCATTCGCCGCGTGGCACTTGCAAGACGTGGTCGATCAGTACGACGGCGGTCACGGGGTTTACGAAGAACGAAGCGGCGGCTTCATCGGAAATCGCATCGGGAACGGGGATAACTTTGCGTGCCGCCGTCACGGTGTACTCGGCCCAGTTTCCGTTGCGGTCGTTAATAACGGCAACGCGCTTCCCGTTGCGCAACCAGCCGAGCAAGCCGCCGCCACTTTTCTCGACGATGCCGACGCCTTCAAACCCCGGTGTCGCTGGTAGTTGCGGCGCGATGCCGTACTGGCCCTGAATATACATGAGGTCCGACGGGTTGATCGGGCTGGCAAGCATTCGCACCATCACCTCGCCATGCCCCGGTGTTGGCACGGGCAAATCGCGCACGTTCAACACATCGGCCGGCTGGCCACATCGATCGAAAACAACCGCACGCATTCAGCACCTAAATTTTGAGTGAGCCGGACAGCAATGCTTAGTTTACAGCAATCGTACTCCCATTGCTTGCGCTGTGGGCTGACACAATGTTAAATCTCGCCGCGCTCCGCGACCTTCCTTTGGCCGAACTTCAGATACAGCGATGGCAGGAAGAACAGGTTTAACAGCGTCGACGTGATGAGGCCGCCCATGATGACGACGGCGAGCGGGTACTCGACTTCGTGGCCGGGTTTTTGGCCGCTGATGACGAGCGGCAAGAGTGCGAGGCCGGTGGCGAGTGCGGTCATCAGGATCGGGGCGAGGCGTTCTTCGGAGCCGCGTTTGACTAAGCCAGGGCCGAAC
The DNA here is from genome assembly GCA_025353985.1 of Limnoglobus sp. Classification (GTDB taxonomy): domain Bacteria; phylum Planctomycetota; class Planctomycetia; order Gemmatales; family Gemmataceae; genus Limnoglobus. Next base: position 901 of record JANXNT010001142.1, on the reverse strand, counting down.
GCTTCGCCTTCGTGGTCTTCTAGGTGGCGATAATGGCTGACGAGCATAATGCCGTTGCGGGCGGCGATGCCGAGAACGGTGACGAAGCCAACGAGCGAACCGAGCGTGAGTATGCCGCCCGTCAGTGAGACGCCGACACCGCCGCCAACCAGCGCGAACGGCAACGTGAATGCGACGATGAGCGTGAGTCGCCATGATGCGAAATCGGAATAAATCACCAGCAGTACGCCCAACATCGCGAGTGCGCCGAGCAGGTACAACCGCTTGCTCGACTCCTTGCGGGCGGCCTCTTCGCCGAGGAACTTCGGGTAGTAACCGGGTTCGTATTTTAACGCACGCACCTTCTCTTCGATCTCGGCAGCGACCGCGCCGAGATCGCGACCTTGCACGTTGCACGTGATGTCCAGACGCCGCGATGCGGACTCGCGTTTGATCTCGTTTTGCATCGGTATGACGACGACATCGGCGACATCGCGTAGCCGGACTTGCACGCCGGCGGGGGTATCGATCGGCAGCAATTGCAGCGCCGTCAAATCTTCGCGGCACGCGGGAACGCCCCACACCACAACATCGAAACGCTTTTGCCCTTCGTAGACTTCGCCGACCTTCGAACCGCGTAACAGCGTGGTTGTCGCGCGGCGAACGTGGCCGGGCGTCAGGCCGTACTGCTCGGCGGCTTCGGGGCGTAATCGAACCTCGATTTGCGGAAGTAGCACTTGCGATTCGACTTTCAAATTCGTCACGCCCTCGACGCCGCCCATCACTTTCTCCGCTTCTTTTGCCTTGGAACGCAGCGTATCGAGATCGGGGCCGAACAGCCGCACGACGATGCTGAAACTCGAGCCGGACAGCACTTCCTTGCTGCGTTCCTTGAGGAAAGTTTGCACGTCGCAGAACATAC
>JANXNT010001135.1 GCA_025353985.1 Limnoglobus sp. | reverse complement strand
TCGAGCGAAACGATCCCGTTGAAGTGGTCGAAGACCGAAAACGTCGCGTGGGTGAAGCCGATACCCGGTAAGGGCAACTCGTCGCCGATTATCGTGAAGGGGCACTTGTTCGTGCAATCGGCATCGGCGGATGGCTCCAAGAGATTCCTCGTTTGCATGGATGTCGCCACCGGCGATACGAAATGGACGAAATCGCTCGGCGGGCAGCCATCGAAGACGCACCAGAAGAGTTCGCTCGCCTCGTCGACGCCGACTTGCGATGGCCAACAAGTTTACGCGATGTTCTGGGACGGCAAAGCGGTGGCAATTCACGCCTTCGACATGGAAGGCACCGAGAAATGGCACGCCTCGCTCGGGAGTTACGAAAGCCAGCACGGCGCGGGGATGTCGCCCGTCGTTCATGCGGGAAAGGTGTTCGTGAACTTCGACCAAGACGATGCCGCCGAGATCGTGGCGTTCGATGCCAAGACCGGCGCGAAAGTTTGGTCGAAAGAGCGCAAGGCGTACCGCGCCTGTTACTCGACGCCGCTCGTTCGCGAACTGCCGGGTGGCAAGTCCGAAGTCGTGGTGTTCAGCACCGCCGGGGCCGCCGGTTACGACCCCGAAAATGGCACGCTCAATTGGAACTGGGCGATCCCCTGGCAGGCGGGTGAGATGGCACTGCGTTCGGTTGCGTCGCCGTTGTTGGCGAACGGCCTGCTAGTCTGCCTCACGGGCGATGGCTCGGGTACGCGATACGCCGCCGCGATCAAGCCGGGTGCCACGCCGACTGTCGCGTGGGAGAACCGCAAAGGGAAGGGCGTGCCGTACGTGCCGTGCCCCGTGGTGATGGGCGAGCATATTTATTGGGTGACCGATCAGGGCGTGGCCGAGTGCGTCGAGCTGAAAACGGGCAAAATCGTTTGGTCCGAACGCGCCGTGAACCGCGCGGTATCGGCATCGCCGATCCTCGTTGGCGACAAGCTGATTGTCATCGACGAAGGCGGCAAATGCGTCATTCTGAAGGCCACGTCAAAGGGTTACGACAAACTCGGCGACGGCGACATCAACGAAGCCACATTCGCATCCCCGGCCATCGCCGACGGCAGCTTGTACATCCGCAGTACGACGAATCTGTATTGCATCCGCGCGAAGTGACCGTCTAGACTTCGGCTACGAATTCCCTTGCCGCAAGGATGCGACGTTATGCCCGATTCGGTTCCGTCTCGTTTCTTGTCGGCGCGTGCGTTTCGGAGTGCGTTTCTCTTCGGCATCGCGTTCCTGTGCCTGTTTACTGCCGTCAAATATTACGCAAAGGCGGAGAAACCGAGTCGGCTCGGCGACCAGACGCGCACGGCGTTCCTGCGCTGGCGACCGCAGGTTCTCGCGCTGGATGACGGGCGAAATATCTACGACGAATTCCGCTACCCGAACCCGCCGATCATGGCGCTGATCTTGCGCCCGTTCATGGAACTGCCGCCGCTCGTCGGCGCGATGGCGTGGTTCTTCGCGAAGGTCGGCATGGCAATCGCGATGATCGTCTGGACGTTTCGCTTGCTCGCGGTGCCGGTGGCGGACTGGGTGAAGGGACTCGCAATTGCACTAAGTTTACACCCGATTCTCGGCGACTTGGCGCACGGCAACGTCAATTTGTTCATCTCGTTCGTGGTCGTCGGTGCGCTCGAATGCTTCCGTCGCCGTTGGGATTTCACCGCCGGTATGGCCATCGGTTTAGCGATTGCCTGCAAAGTCACACCGGCGCTGTTCGTGCCGTATTTCCTGTGGAAGCGTGCCTGGTGGGCGCTCGCCGGCGTGGTCGTCGGTTCGATGTTGTGGCTCGCGATCGTACCGGGTGGCGTGCTCGGCTGGGAGTATAACCGCACGCTGCTGACGAGTTGGTTCGAACATATGGTGAAGCCGTTCGCGATCGATGGCAAAGTCACGACCGAACACCCGAACCAGTCGATTCCCGGTGTCGTGTTTCGCTTGCTCACCGCCGAGCCATCGTTCCTCGAATACGACCCCGAAGACGGCCAG
>JANXNT010001132.1 GCA_025353985.1 Limnoglobus sp. | reverse complement strand
CGGAGAACTGGATGCTGCCGTCATCAAAGCCAAGGCTAAAGCCGCCTGCAGATTGGTTCGGACCCACCCACGTGACCTCGGGACTATGTGTAAATTCGCGAACAAGCGTCGGCACAGACACAGTCGGGTTCATATCCGGTCCCCCTTCTTCAAGCGTTTTCGTTGTGCTGGGGAAATGTCGCCGAGTTGGACCATCCTGTCGAAAACCTCTTTCGCCGGCCTATATTTCTGACCTTGGTGGGTCTGCGACGAATCGGAGTGAATCGACCAAATCGGGTATCCGTGCCAGTCTGCCCCTTGTCTCTGATTCGGAAACTCGGCGATCTGCTGATGCCAAGTTCCGAGTTCTCTCAACGTTCCCGTTGAGACTGTTTCGTAGCAGTACAGGTTTCCGCTGCCGTCCGCTACAACGACTCCGTCTGCTCGGTCGAAGATAGCAAACTCTTCATTCAAGGTCAGGTCAGTCAGCCAACACGAACTATCCTTGTCTCCTCCACCATGATGCTTGGGCGTGAACACATAAACCAGTTCCCGCCGTGCAGAAGTCACCGGATGCGTCGTGTTGTTTTGGACAGATGGCACAATTGACTCTCGTGCCGTGACCTCCGGTGGTGTCGGACGTCAATCGGCATCAAATCAACTGTACAGAGTCACGGCTTACGCAGTAAGTCGGGCATGGTTCAGAACGAAGTATTAACGGCACTATTACCCCGACAAACCTTGTGCGTTCGCCGTGCACAACGCTTTACCGGCTGAGCCGCCGTATGTGAGTGTCACAGAGAATCATCGAGAAAGGTTCGCGATTCATTTCTGCATCGCGTAGAATTGAGTTCGATCACTCACGAGGATTCACTATGTCGATTTTGCTCGTCGATTCCGAACTGGCCACGAAACTCGATCAGGCCGATGGCTCGATGCAACTCTACACGCGCGACGGCCGTTTGCTCGGCTACTTCAGCCCCGCGAAGCCGAAGACCATCCGCTTCGAGCCGCCCATCTCCAACGAAGAACTCCGTCGCCGTGCAACGGAAACCGGCCGGCCACTCGCGGACATCCTACGCGACTTGGAGAAAAAAGGATGAACGACACCATCGAATGGGTCGCTTCAGCGGAAAACGATCTTGCATCCTTGTGGCTGAATGTCAAGTTACGGCCGTTACTTGCGAAGGCGGCGAACGCGATTGACGTTCGCCTTCGATGGAATGCGCACGAAGTAGGCGAGTCGCGCGAACGGCGAGAGCGAATTGAATTCGAGCCACCATTTGCTGTCGTTTTCGATTGCGATTCGACGGCGAGACATGTGAAAGTGCTGTATATCTGGGCGTTTTGAAGCCCTATCACACGCGGATTGATTGCCATTTCCCGCCTGCGAATCGCCACAAGAATAAGAAGCCGCGGAGCCAGATGTCGGCGAGCATTGCGAGCCACGCGCCGAACAAGCCGAGTTCCATCGGGCCGGTTAGCAGATACGAAAGCGGAATTCTCACGACCAGAAAGCCAATCCAGGAGAACAGCACCGGTACGCGGGTGTCACCGGCTCCGCGTAGTGCCGAGGTGAACACGATCGCGCTGGCGAGTGCGGGCATGGCGAACGCCACGGTGCGGAGTGCGATCACGCCTTGGGCAACGACGACTTCGTTGTTCGGGCTGAATAGTCGGCACATCCACGGGGCAAACGTGTAGAACACGATGCCCATAAACACCATCGTTCCGCCACCGAGTGCGAGGCTTACCCAGCCACTGTGCGACGCGACCTCCGGGCGGCCCGCACCGAGATTTCGACTGACCAACGAGGCCGCCGCCGTGCCGAACGCCGCGC
>JANXNT010000834.1 GCA_025353985.1 Limnoglobus sp. | reverse complement strand
GTCGGCGAGTCTTCGAGACGCGACGCAAAACGTACATTCGGGGCACAAAAAACATCGTGTTTCAAAGACGCATCGCGACCCGCAATCGCTGAATGTGAACGTCCCTCGCTAGCGCTTCGGGCTAACAAGATCATGTTCGAAATTGTTAGCCCGACGCGCTAGCGAGGGAGTCGGCGAGTCTTCGAGACGCGACGCAAAACGTACATTCGGGGCACAAAAAACATCGTGTTTCAAAGACGCATCGCGACCCGCAATCGCTGAATGTGAACGTCCCTCGCTAGCGCTTCGGGCTAACAAGATCACGACCGTGGAAGTCCCCTGCTTGCGCAGCGGGCTGGCACGAGAAATCCACGTTCAGCCGCGCTGCGTCCATGGAATCACCATGGGCTACGTGAACGATCCTTTCAGGACCGAAGAACCCAACTAGAATATCGTTCGTAGTGTGCGGAAAACCAACACCCTGAAAATGAACAACCACGGCTTCAATGCTAGTATGAGACACCATGAGCGCACTGCTGACGAAACTGGTCAAAGACAAACTCATTCATCCACCGACATGGCTTCCCGACAACACGCACTATCTCACGGTCATGGGCAGTGTGGCCTACGGTGTTGCCGATACCAGCGAGGGCAAAGAGCCGGACTTCGATGTCTACGGCGTGTGTATCCCGCCGAAAGAAATGCTGTTCCCTCACCTGACCGGCGAGATCTGGGGTTTCGGCAAATACAAGGAAGGGATGCCCAATAGTTACTTCCGGCAGTGGCAACAGCCGCGAATCTTCGATGCGTCTGCTCGCGGTGGCAAGGGGCGCGAGTACGACTTCCAGATCTACAACATCGTCCAGTACGTTCAGTTGTGTTCGGAGTGCAACCCGAACATGATCGACAGTCTCTTTACCCAAGAGACGGACGTTCTGCATATCACTCAGATTGGACAATTGCTCCGCGACAACCGTAAAAAATTCCTCCATCAAGGCATCTACGACAAGTTCAAAGGGTATGCCTACGCGCAAGTCAAGAAGTTGATGACGAAGGAAGCGGACCCCAGTAGTAAACGGGCGGTCCTGATCGCGCAGTTCGGATACGACACGAAGTTCGCCTATCACATCGTTCGTTTGTTGAACGAATGCGAACAACTCCTGCGCGACGGTGACATGGATCTCAAGAGAAACCGGGAGCAACTGAAATCGATCCGTCGGGGGGAATGGAAACTCGAACAGATCAACGAGTTCTTTCAAGATAAGGTGTTGGACCTCGAAACGATTCGCGCCAATAGCCAACTGCCGACGAAGCCCGACCAGGATGCGATTCGAGCAATCCTGTTACGCTGCCTGGAAATTCAGTATGGCGATATCGGCAAGTGCGTGGTCGTCCCGGGTGCCGCCGAGCAAATTCTGCACGACATCAAAACAAAGCTCCAAGAAAAGGGCTACTGGTGACGAGTCGCGGCAACACATTTCGCTTCGCAAACTTCGATGCCAATTGCACCGCCCACACGAATTTTTGAAGTCAATAAGTTTTAGACGATTTGACGTAAGTCGGAATTATGCGTGTGCACGGAGTGACATAGAAAGTGCGCGCAATGACATAGAAAGTGCGCGCCGTGACATAGAAAGGACGCGCAATGACATAGAAAAGGCGCTTTCGGTCGATTTTTGGCGCGCCGTTGAGACAAGTGACAATTGATGTTAATCGGCGTAAACCATTGTTGTGATGCGATTTACGGCAAACGACCCCGATACAGATAAGCAGAATATGATCAAAAAAGGGGCTTATTGAGAAAAAAAAACACGAAAAACACGGTTTTTGAGCGTGTGCAATTCGGACTTACGTCGATTGTGAGAGCGAAAAAGGCTCACTCGAGATCCCAAAATTCGTCGGTTGTGCCGAAGTCAAAGATGTTTTCCGCATCGCGAAGTGCGATGACATTGGCGGCATCGCTGGAGGCGTTGCGGGTCGTTTCCGAGACCGCGACAACGTGGCCATCGACGAAGAGGATGTTCACGATTCGCCCAAACAAGCGATGGTGAACCGTGGGGCGGCGATCCGATGGCGGCAGGCAGTATGAGACTTCGATCATTTGCGGAACGCTTGGGTCGACATCAACGGCGTTGACGAATAGGACGGTCTGGCTGGTGCTGCGAACGGTGGGCATTTTCACGGGCGACCAACGGCCCGTCACGGCGGGGAGCGCCACGCTGAGCGGCGCGAGATAGCGATAGTTATACCCGTAGCCGCCAGTGAGGCCATCGACGGTCAACCGCACTTTTCCAGGCGATTTCGCAGGCGTTTGCAGTGCGGCGGCGTTGTTCTCCATGTACGGCATCAGATGCCCGCCGGCGGTTTCCAGCGTGCCATCACTACGTTGCAACGCGAACCACCAGCGGATGCCCGCCGGGTCCGGTGTGAAGATTGGCGGCAGCGTCTCGGCATTCGTCGAAGCGTAATTGTGGACCGCGATACCGAGTTGTTTGAGGTTGTTCTGATCGCGCAACCGCGACGCCGCCGCCCGCACTTTTTGCACCGCCGGCAGCAACAAACCGATGAGAATCGCGATAATCGCGATAACGACGAGAAGCTCAATGAGTGTATACGCACGGCGGTTCGGCATGAGTTTCCGCTTTTGATAGCCACAGGAGGCTCTTTGCATGACCAGTATAAACGGAACCCGGCACAAACGAAAACATTTGTTGCGTCGGGCGCATTTCCTCGCAGGTTGCCCCCATTCCCCGCTTCGCGGCGTTCTTCGTAGAATGCTTGCGTGTGTTCCATCGATTCGCAGGTTGCCCCCACGCGATGAAAATGCTGATTACGGCTGGTGGAACGCGTGCCCACATCGACACGGTGCGGTGTTTCTCGACGATTTTCACCGGGAAGACTGGCGCGACCGTTGCCACTACGGCCTGGAATCGCGGCCACACGGTGTCGTTTCTCACGTCGAACCCCGATCAGTTACCGGAGATTCCGGACCAATCCACGCTCAGCGAACGCCGCTTTCAGACAACGGTGTATTCGTCGTTCGACGACCTCACGATGTTGCTGCAAAAGCACGTGCGTGGCGGCGAGTACGACGTGATTATTCACACGGCATCGATTGCGGAATACCTCGTGGCGGGCGCGTATACGCCAGATGCGGGGACGCAGTTTCAGTCGCGTAGCCAGACGTGGGAAGCACCCGGTGCGCCGAAGTTCGTCGAACGCAAACCGGGGCAACTCGATGGCACCGAAGCCGAAGTTTGGGTACGGCTGATGCGTGCGCCACGGCTGATCGACCGCTTCCGCCCGCAATGGGGGTTCCGTGGCACGCTCGTGGTGTTCAAGACGCTCAGTGGCCGTAACGACACCGAGTTGATTGCGGCCGCCGACGAAGCCCGTGGGAACAGTTACGCCGACTTAATCGCTGCAAACACCGCCGAATCGGCGAAACACTGGGCGCTACTCGGCCCCGTCGATGGCCGTTTCGAGCGGGTCGCACGCCGCGAACTGCCCGAACGATTGTTGCTAACGGTCGAACATATGCGGCAGACCGGCAAGGGGAGTTGGCACGATGGCTAACGTCTTGCTCGGCGTGACGGGTTCGGTGGCGGCTACGAAAACACCGGAGCTTTCCGCAGCGATTCGGGCAGCGGGGCACGATCTGAAGATCGTGGCGACCGATGCGGCTACGTACTTTTTCGATGCCAAAACGCTCGAATGCCCGCTGTATCGCGATGCCGACGAATGGCCCAGCGAACGCTACGAACGCGGCGATGCGGTCGTGCATATCGAACTGCGGAAGTGGGCAGACCTGTTCCTGTTCGCGCCGATCGACGCGAACACACTCGCAAAGCTTGCGGTCGGAATGGCGGACAATTGCCTGACGTGCGTCTGGCGGGCGTGGGATTTGGCGAAGCCCGTCGTGTTGGCACCGGCAATGAACACGCTGATGTGGCAGCACCCGTTCACGCGGCGTCATCTGCGTTCCATTGCCGCCGACTTCGGCGGCGGCCACCTGCCCGGCCACCTCGATGCGGACCAACTGATCCCGCTGATGAACGACCGCTGCAAGGGCTTGCGGGTCGTGCCGCCGATCGCCAAGGAACTCGCGTGCGGGGACATCGGCATCGGAGCAATGGCTACCGTTGCCGACATCGTGAGTGCCATTTGACGCTCTCATAATTGACGTAAGTACCGACATTTCAACGCACTTCACGACACTTTTTCGACACGCTGGAAATCCGGCTTATTGATTTGCAAACGTGGATCATCTGTATTAATTGATTTCTACCACAAATCATCATCGGAAATTCATCGTCTAATCGCTGCCTCCTCACGTCGCATAGATAGTAATGACTAAGCTGAAATAGTTGGTATTTCCTCTCAGGTCGATTTTCTGTCTTAATGTGGAGAACTTGATGAATCGATTGATGCGAAATATGTGTATTTTGGCGGCGATTGTATTTTTGAACACTATTGCGTTGATAAATTCTGCGTCGGCTCAAATCGCTCAGGGTAACCTCGTTGTTCTGCGAGTCGGCGATGGTACCACAACACTTGCTAGTAGCGGCGGTGTACTCAACTTGCTTCAGTTCGATAGTGCTGGCGTTGCGGGCACAACGACCGCGATCGCCTCTTCCAGCCTACAGTTAAGTGGCACAGCGACATCGGAAGGCGCAGTAACGATTACGCCCGATGGCTCGCAAATCGTGATCGCAGGATACAATGCCTCTTCCGTGGGTGGTACTTTTGGAGGCACCGGTTCACTATCTAGCCGAACCGCCGCACAAGCACCACGCGCATATGGAACCATCGATGTTGCGACTGGTAGTTTCACATTGGGAGGCACATTTGCCGGGACTGGCACAGATTACTCGGCACTCAATATCCGCTCAGCAACAATCGCAGGTGGGAATGTGTACGGCGCAGGATCCAATCAAGGCACTGTGTTAGCGGGAT
>JANXNT010001008.1 GCA_025353985.1 Limnoglobus sp. | reverse complement strand
TTATACTCAAGTTCTTCTTGATAAAACAGAAAATTCTGTTGGAATAATATCTCGGCCTGCTCTGGTGTTTTGCCGATAAAAACCTTTAATGCGTAACGTTCATCGAGGTCTTCCGATTCAGGATCGATAAAGTCGGCTTCGACAGGCAATTGGCACAGGTCAGCCATAGGTACCTCTACATCATCTGGGATTGTATCGTAAGCAATTCGTTGATTTCACCCCAAACCCTTCCCCATTTCGCGCTGAATCTCTGCGAGGGGTTCACAGCCGACGGACAAGCGCACGAGGCCGGGGGTGATGCCGAGTTTGCGTTTTTCTTCTTTTGGCTCGTAGCGGTGCGAGGTGGTGTCGGGGTGGCTACAGGTGGTGCGATGGTGGCCGAGCGAGGGGCAGAACGGCACTTCGGTGGCGTGATGCATGAAGTGATTGACCGCATCGCGACCACCTGCCAGTTCGAAGCAAAGCATGTTTCCGCTGCCGTTCGGCAAGATGCGTTTCGCGAGTTCGTGGTCCGGGTGATCGTGCCGACCGGGATACACGACACGCACGATGCCGGGCTGCGTAACGAGCCAATCGGCGATGGCGATGGCGTTCGCCGTGGCGGCTGGCATCCGCAAATCGAGCGTGGCCAGGCCGCGTTCGGCGAGCCAGCAATCGAACGGGTTCGCCGCCAAACCCCATGTGCTGATCCCCGCGCCAACCGGTGTGGCGTGGGCCGCGTTCGACCCGCCGACGAAGCCGAGCGTCACATCGCTATGCCCGCCGATCATCTTCGTCAGCGACTCCATAACGAGGTCTGCACCCATCACCAGTGGCCGGCATAGGTACGGGCTGGCGAACGTATTATCCACGAATAAGAGGCAATTTCGCGCGTGGGCGAGTTCCGCCAGGGCCGTTAGATCCGCAATCCGGCAGAGCGGGTTCGACACCGTTTCGACGAGCAAAATCCGCGATGGCGTGTCGAGTGCCAGTCGCACCGCAGCCAGATCGTTGGTATCGACGAACTGCGAAACCACGCCGAAACGCGACATTTCTTGCGCGAGCAGTTTTGTCGTTTTGCCGTAAAGACTGTTACTGGCCACGATGCGTTCGCCTTGCGAAACGAGCGACAGTAGCGGTCCCGAAATCGCCCCCATGCCGCTCGCCGTTACGATGCCCCACGCGGCCGCCTCCGCCTTCGCAAGCTCCATCGCGAGGCTCCGCGCGTTCGGGTGGCCATCGCGCGCATAGATAAAGCCCGGCTCGCCCCCGACATAAATCGCATCGAGAACATCGAGGTCCGGAACGCAATACACCGCCGACGGATGTATCGACGGAGCCAGCGGGCGGGTACGACCAAAATCGGGTGTGTGCATGTGTTTTGTACTCACTTTTACTTTTGTAGTTGGGGTCTGTGACCGTTCTTGCGAGAACCGGCTTCATAGAGGCCAGCTACATAAGCAAGTAGAAGACATTGAGATCATGCCACGACGGAGGCCACATACACTTTGCCGTGCTGGTTGAGCCATTTCTCGTCGCCACGTTCGGCATGTTCCTGCACGTCGCACAGGAATTTTACCGTCTCGGATTCGTAACACGGTTCGCTCGGGTCGTCGATTGGGATCACAGCCTCGACCTCAACAGCAATCACGTACCGTGCCGTGCGAACCAGCCGCGTTCGTTTGACTCGCTCTCCGGGTATCCGCATGGTTATCTCCGGTTGGTAAATCATCGTCCCCCGGCGGGGCGGGTGTTCCAGGTGCGGTCGTAGTCTTCTTGCTCGCGCGGGGCCAACTTGCGGTCGGTTGCTCCGTCGGGGTAGCTTGACATTCCGCGGAACGGCAGTGGGCCGACGCGGCCGGCGGTCTTCGTGAATGGCGAGGTGTCTTTGCAGTAACCCGCCGTGCGGAGCACGAACGAACGCACGCTTCCGGCGGCGACTGGCGACAATGTGCTTGCATCGAACTCGATGGCAATTTCATCGCCCGGCCCGCACAACACGAAGCGATCGTCCTCGGTTTGTAGCAACTCCGTCACGTCGCCCAACCGCGTCAGCCGGCCTTGCCAATGCGTCGCCGCCACCGGTTCCGTTCGGTCGTAATCGTAGGCGATAGGCGGCTTGCCGTTCGGGCTGAACTCCTGCGCGAACCCGCGATGTTGCAGCTTCGCCACCGATGCGGCCAGCGTTTGCGTGCGAACTTTCGTTTGCGGTTCGACCGTGCCGAACTGGATTTGATCCCAGTAAATTTGCAGGTTCGTGCGGATGCGGAGTTTCACGTTGGCCGTGCCAGCGACACCTGCCACGGTCACCGTCATCACTCGCGGCAAGCCTGCCGGGAAGCCGATGTCGCCGAGCGATTCCCACGTGCCATCGGCGCGCTGTTTCTCCAAAACCGGCGGTTGCATCGGCACGCCGGCCTGCGTTGCCGCGTAGATCGATTCGGGGTACGGGTAGTCGGTCCAGCCCGCCATTACGAGGTAAAGCGGTGCCTTCGCGTCGAGCTTCGATAGTGAATTCGCGAAGTCGAGTTCGACGAAATGCTCCTCCGCGTAGCCGAGCCACGACCGCGTGGCGAACTGGTCTACGGTACGGCCATCGCGCTCTTTCAGTGTGGCCAGCACATCGCGGTTGCGGTGATCGACCGCGTGCGTCGGTGCGATCATTTGAGTGAATGCGAGCAACTCCTGCGACGGTTGCGGCCCCGCTGTAACGAAGCGTTCGTTCGGGTAAACGCGCACGTCTTTTGGGTGATCGACGACTTCGAGAACGACGCGGTCGAGGTACAGCACTTCGTCCATCGGCTCGGCGATTTTGATCGAATACTTGCCTTTTTTCAGCACCAATTGATCGGCTTCGATCTTGACGCTCTCTTGCAGGCGCGGCGGGCGGACACTGCCATCCGCACCGAGTTCGCCCATCGCCCCCGCACCGAGGAAGTCGGTGACGTAGCGGTAGCGTTCGCCGTCCCACGTGAACAGAATCGGGCACGAAGTCCCCTTGCGGTTCAACTCGATAATCTTCGTAATTTGTGTCGCGGGAACGTTCAGTTCGGCTTGCGGAATCTGATCGGGCCAGCGAATGCGAACGACTTCGGCGAGCGGCGATTTGCCGATACCGAGGCCGAGCGGCAACCGTGACTGCGCGAGGCCCGCCGAGAGCGTGGTGTTCTCGATCATGCTGCGGAGCGGCCCCGTCATCGCGATCGCGCGTGCGCCGATACCATCGCTGTTCGTGCGCAAGTTGCTGCCCTTATCGCGTCGGCCCGTGAGAGTAATTTTCAGCCCGCGGTTGCCGTTGCCCATGTTGCGGTAAAGTTGTGGAGCCTCGCCGCGCGGCCACATTAAAAGATCGTCGTCGAATAAGGCCACCGCCAACAGGTTCGCGACCGCCTCCGGTTTCGGGCCGAATGCATCGGGCACTTTCGTCAATTTGCCTTTGGCGTCGCCGCGCAGAAACACCGGCTTGCCATCGACTGACAGCCCGATGACATCGGCTGCCCCATCGAGATCAAGGTCGATCGTCTGCGCCTGCACGAGTGCGGGCGAATCGCTCGCTCCCGGTACGAAACGTCCTTTGAGTTCGTAACGCGATGCATCTGTGGTGGATGTGTACAGTTGCGGTTTTGCTTTCGGCACAGTCAAAAACAGGTCAGGTTGTTCGTCGTTATTCGAATCGAGTACGAGGCCCGAAAGTGCGGGTGCCAGTGTTTCGTCGGCACGGTGGAACCGCAACAAGCGGTCGTTCAAAATAATGATCGGCGCACGGCCTTCTACGAACGCGATGATGTCAATGTCGTTGTCGCCATCGAGATCGGAGACGAGAATACTCGCCACGGGGCCATCGACGCGGAGTGCCGGTTCGTCGATTTTTTGGAAGCGACACGATAGCGGAAGCATCGGCGTGTTCGGCAGCGCGGGCGGGGCTTCGCCAATGTTGGCAAACGCGCTGAGTCGTCCGTTTCCGTACTCGGCGACGAGCAAATCGAGATCGCCATCCTGATCGAGATCGGCCCACGCCGCACCGAGGCAGACGCCGGTAATTTTGTCAAACCCGGCGGCCACGGTTTTATCTTCGAAGCGTTTGCCGTCGATATTCGCGAACAGCCGTATGCCATTCGGCCCCGTCAGTAGCACGTCCGGCGTGCCGCTATTGTCGAAGTCGGCAATCGCCGCGCCGTAACTCGCCGTCGCCAGTAGGCCGAGCGTTGCCGTGGTGTCTGTGAATTTTCCGTTGCCATCGTTGTGCAACACGACATCGCCGAGCGCGTTGTCGCGAACGACGGCGGAGAGCAACATCAGGTCTGGCAGGCCATCGCTGTCATAGTCGAAGCGGACGATTGCGCCGCCGAACTGTTCGCGGATTCGTACGAGTGCCGCGTTGAGGTCTTCCGTTTTCGCCCAGCGGGTTCCTACCTCGAGCGTCACTTGCATCGAGTTTTCTTGCGCGAAAATCGGCATCGGGCAGGTGTACGTGGCTGCGATCGGCGACGCGCCGATGACGTCCGCGTATCGGCCTAACTCGGAATACTTCACGTTGAATTCGTGAAACAGATCCCTCTTGTCGAGCGTCTCGAACTCTTTTTGCAGTTCCGCAATGCGGACCGGGTCGCGGTCGTGGTTGTGCCCCATCAGTGCGTATCGCGCCGCGTTCAGATACGGATCGAGATCGAGTGCCTTTTGGAAATACCGTTTCGCGTCCGGCGAATCGTAGCGTTCCGGGTGCGTCACGCCCAACTGATACCAGGCGTACGCATCGTTCGGGTCGATCCGCGTGACGGCTTCGAAGTGCTTCGCCGATTCGGGAACACGGTCGCGAAACAGAAAAATCACGCCGAGGTTATAGTGCGCGTGGGCGTTGTCTGGCTCACGCTTCAGCACGTCTTCGAAGATCGCGATGGCTTGCGGAAGTACGGGGTCGGCCGGGTCTTTCGAAGAGTTGTACAGTGCAATGGCGTGATTGATTTTCGCGGGCGTCCAGTCGGGTGCTAGCCGTGCGGCTTCCTCGAACTCGGTTGCCGCATTCTGGAACGCGGTGCGGCCATTCGCTTGTTTGTCTTCGGATCGGCCCATCAAGCCGACGCCCCGCAAGTTCGCTTCCGCCGCCGCCATCAGGTTGTTTCCGCTCGGCTTGCGCAGGCCAAACCAGATCGCGAGCGGCACCGCAACGCATATTATCGCGATCAAAACAATGAGAATGCCACGCCGTTTCGGTGCGGGCGTAGCCGGAGTGGGTGACGACATAAGTACATCCTGCGGCGAGAGGGAATCTTAGATGATAACGATAGTGTATGCGCGACGCGCACCACGACTTGCGGGCAGATACACTGCGAGGAGACGCGATGGCCAACCTGAAATTCGCAGGAGGATCGTTAAAGCGGTCGCCTCGGCTTCTGGCAGTTCGATAAACATGAAGTCGAAGATGAAACGCGAGTAGTGCCGGGCACCACTCGCGTTTTCGCAGCATCGTTCAAAACGAGTTATCAATCCGACGAACGTTTAGACGTCCTCACTTCAGCCACGCGAATACGTGTTTTTGTAGTAGGCACACTCCGTGTGCCGTTCGGATGTTGGCAAAC
>JANXNT010000968.1 GCA_025353985.1 Limnoglobus sp. | reverse complement strand
GGTGGCCCCAGCTTGTATCGTCGCGTTGCGGAAAGTCGCTGCGGAAGTGCGTGCCGCGCGATTCCTCGCGAGTCGTCGCCGCATCGATCATCAGCCGCGCGACGGTGAGCAGGTTTTGCAGTTCCCAACCCTGGCGTTTGTCGAACTCGCGACCAAGCACGTAGCGGCACCAGAAATCGACATCGCGCCGTGCCTCATCGAGCCGGGCGCGATCCCGGACGATGCCCATTTTGCGCACCATCAAGCTACGCAACGAACTCGTCAAGTCCGCGACATCGAGATGATCGTCGGGGTCATCGTCGCGCACGGTGTAGTGCAACGGCAACGCTTGCAGTGGGCTTGTGTTTGCCTCCAATGCTCGCATCGCGCCGCGGCCACATGATGCGCCGTACACCAGCCCCTCAATGAGGCTATTCGATGCCAGCCGATTCGCGCCGTGCAGCCCGCTCGAAGTCACTTCCCCCGCCGCCCACAAATTCGGCAACGACGTACGTCCCTCGGCATCGACCGTGACGCCGCCCATCATGTAGTGTGCCCCGGGCCGCACGGGGATACGATCCTTCGTGATGTCCAACCCGAAGCCACGGCAGACCTTATTAATGCCCGGGAACCGCGTGAGCACGAGGTTGCGTTCGAGGTGCGACAAATCGAGGTACACGTTCGAATGTTGCGTGCGTTCCATCGTGCGGAAGATCGCCCGCGATACGATATCCCGCGGGGCCAACTCCGCACGCGGATCTTCGTTCGACATGAACCGCACGCCGTTAATGTCGCGTAAATACGCCCCTTCGCCGCGTACCGCTTCGCTAACGAGGTATCGCGCCGAACCGGCCACATACAGCACCGTCGGGTGAAACTGCATGAACTCCATGTCGCGGAGCGCCGCCCCCGCACGGTAGGCAATCGCCATCCCGTCGCCGGTCGCCACAGGCGGATTCGTCGTCTCGCGGTAGACCATCCCACAACCGCCCGATGCCAGAATCACCTGCTTCGCCCAGAGCAAAATTGGCCCAACGTTCGGCCGCCACACGACCGCACCGACACACGCGCCTTCGTGCGTCAGCAAATCGACCGTGAACGTATCGTCCCACATCGTGACGTTTTTCGCCGCCTTCGCCTTGGCGATAATCGCCCGCATCACTTCATGGCCCGTCGAATCCCCAAGTGCATGCACGATGCGCCGGTGACTATGGCCACCCTCGCGCGTGAGTGCAAGTTGACCGTTCTCTTGGTCGAAATTCGTTCCGAACTCGATGAGTTTTTCGATCTCGCCGGGTGCCTCGCGAATGACCGTTTCGACGACGGTGCGATCGCACAGCCCATCGCCGGCCACCATCGTGTCATCGACGTGATTCGCGAAATTATCCTCTGGGGAAAGCACGCTAGCGATGCCGCCCTGCGCGTACGAGCTATTACTTTCGGTGATGCGATCTTTGGTGACGACGTGTACGCCCGTCGTGCTGGAAATTTCCAGTGCCGCGCGCAAACCGGCAATCCCCGCCCCGATTACGAGCACATCGGTAAACCGGTGCAGTGCCGTCCGGCTATCGAAACTCAGCAAATATCGATTCGACGCAGACATCGTGTATCGCCTCGGAAAATGATCTTCTCAATATACAAAACCGCAAAACGCCGCCGGTTGAAACCGACTTCGCGCGTTAGCGTTTCGTTCGATAGACACTGCGAATGCGGCTCGCGTCGTTCTCGACAATCGGTTCGTAGCACTGCGAGCGATTTCGCGAGAGTGCGGCACGGATACTCTCTGGCATCGGGCCATCGAACGTCAGATGTTGAAGCGAACGATTGGCCTCGATCGGATCGATTAATCGCTCGCGCGCAACTTGGGAAATGCTGGTGCGAGCAAGATTCAGGCTACGCAGAATCGCGTTATTCTTCAGCAAGTGAGAGAGATCCGAAATGCAATCGTCGCCGATGTGGTTACGGCTCGCACCGAGCACTTTCGTCGATGGGCTGAAGCCGAGATCGAGATCGCGCAATGTCAGGTGCTCCGCGATGCTGCGAAATAGGGCGTTCCCGCCGCGAGCACCGATACCGTTGCTAGCAAGGCCGAGTTCTTGCAGCGTGGAGTTTTCGCGCAGTGCATCGGCGATCACTTCCGCGCCATCGTCGCCAAGTAAGTTCACGTTCAAAAACAGTGCCCGTAGTGATTGCGAACGGCGCAGATATTCGGCCAACTTCTGAGCCGACGGGATACCCAAACGATTGCCACCGAGATAGATCCGTTCGATGTGATCGCTGATGAGCAAGCGATTGAGGAGTTCGATCGTGCCGGCGTCGTCGATCTGCGTGTTGACGAGATCGAGCGTGCGAATGGCACGATTTTCGAGGAGCATTTTCGACACAGCACGCAACCCCGCGTTGCCGATGGGGTTGCGTTTGAGCCAGAGGCCGGTCACGGTGCGATTGTGTTCCAGAGCCGTGGCCAACGCTTCGGTACCCGCTGGTCCGATGAGATTGCAGCCGAGGTAAACGACCTCAAGACTTTCGTTGTGCGCGATCAACTTCGCAACGGAAACGGCCCCGCGATCCCCAATACCATCGGTGCCCAACAACAGGCTACGAACGTGTCCGTGGCCGAGCAATGCGTTCGTCACTCGCTCGCAGCCATCGGGTCCGAGGTTCTGCTTGCAAAGGTCGAGTCGCCCATCGCGCAGGAACGTGCCACGCGGGAAAACCTCACCGGATGCGGGTAGGTTTCGCTGCAAAAATTCGATGAGCGGATCGACCTCGCACGGGTCGCATGGCACGAACGGGATCGTTCCCGTGAGCGGGCAGTGGAGGATACTCTCGGGCATTTTTCACCAAGGATAGACGTTGTAATCTTTGAGGAACTGACCGTGGAGTGGCACTTCGGGTTCATTGATTCCGCGTGCGATCGGGTCATAAATGCGAGCGGCACCGTCGAGGCTGTCGAGCGGCAAATAGAAGCCTTGCTCGTCGCGTGCCCGCTCCGCTTGGTGGAGCGGTTTCTCGTCGGTGATCCAACCGGTATCGACGCTCGAAACGTAGATGCCGACTTTGGAGAGTTCCTCAGCCGTTGTTCGCGTCAACATGTTGGTAGCCGCCTTCGCCATGTTCGTATGTGGATGGTACGGAGACTTATACGGGCGATTAAACTGACCCTCCATCGCAGATACGTGTACGATAAATTTGCGTGCGTGTGGTGAACGTTGAAGTAATGGAAGCAGATGTTCGTTCAACACGAATGGGGCCATCGCGTTGACGATCATCGCTTCGACCATCTCTATCGTGCCTACTTCGCCCATTTTTAATCGCCAACTGTTGATGGCACGGCGATCGACTTGTTGCCCATCGCGATCGAGTTTCGCGAGTGGAAAATCTGTATCTGCTACAACGAGATGACCGCGATAATCCGGCCTCGCTTCGATTAGAACGGTCGTCGTTGTGCGATCCGCCAATGCCAATCTTTCATGCGATTCCGCTTCCAGAAGATGATTATAAAACGCGAGCGGTCGCTTCACCGTTTGGGCGGCATTGTGGATGACAATATCGATGTGTGATTCTGTGTTAGCAAGTTCATTCGCAAAGCGTTCGACTGATAACAAATCGCGCAAGTCGAGCGAGCAGATTTTTAGTTGATCCCACCAGACGTTCGCATCGGGTTCTTGCCGAAAGCGTTTCATCGCATCGTGGCGAAACCGCGTCGTGACGATGACTCGTGAGCCGTCACGAAGCAGTTTTAACGCTGTCAGGAAGCCAATTTTAATACGGCCACCCGTCACCAACGCGATGCGGCCGGACAGATCACAGCGTTGAGAGCGTTTCTCCCAATTCCGCGATGCACACGACGGGCAAAGGAGATGATAGAAATGATGGACTTCGTGAAACAGTAACTTGCATATGTAACAGAGTTTGGCCGCTTGGTAGTGCGTTTGGCCGGAAAATGTCGGTGGCTGATCTGCGGTTTGGTGGAGAACGATGCCCGTACTGCCAGCGATGGCATCATCGAAATCGACGCGATCCTGCTGTTTGACACGTCGCTTCCCGCGTTTCCCTTCGCGATGAATTTTGGCAACGAGCGCCTTGAACCGATCGTGTTCCGACACGCACGAAACATCTTCGGATACTTCCTGAAGTAACCGAATGCAAATTTCCATGTCCGCATCTGTAAAAGGCATCTTACGTCAATTTTCGCGAAAGGCGGGAATGAGAAGGAGTCGAACCTTCGCCTCCGGGTTATGAGTCCGACGGGCTTCCATTACACCACCATTCCCGATTCATCCTTCAAGACCCAAACAACAGGGGATGAGGAGGATTCGAACCCCCGCCTTTGCATTGCTATGCATTGTGCTTCCTTTACACCACCATTCCCATATTTTGCATTCAAAGTGGGAATGAGAAGGAGTCGAACCTTCGCTTCTGGCGTTGGAGACCAGCGTGCTTCCGTTACACCATCATTCCCATCTCTCAGTCTATTTATTTTCGTCGCGTTTGTTCTTGGCGGCGGCTTCGGCGAACTTCTTTTGGGCTTCAGTATATGCCGATGGGGCGAACGCGGAGCCGGCGGAGTTCGGGTTCGAGCTGGAGGCGTCTTTGCGCGTCTCGACTTTGCTCGTGCCATCGACGCGCTGTTTCGCAACGGGGTTGGCTTTCCCCGCCACCGTTGGCGCTTCGTTCGTAGTCTGGGCTTCGCGGTCTTGCAGCATCTTCTCATAGCCTTCGAGGAATCGCTGATACTCTTCCTCGGTGTAGCCGAGTTTCTTCTTCATCTCCGCGTTGAGTTTGTTCTTTTTTAGCGTCTCCAATTGCAACTGTGCGGACTTCTTTTTGAACTCCGGATTCTCTTCGAGTGGTTTCGAGAGGTTATCCGTCGTGCCTGCGATGTTGCCATCGCGGCGCGGGTCGCGCTGTGGGTCGTTTTGTGGCGAGCCCGGCTTTTGCTGCGGGGGCTGTTGCTGTTTTTTGGCCATCTCATCCAACTGCTTTTTCGCTTGCTCGGGCGTTTGCGGTTTGCCTTCCTCGTTCTGTTTTTGCAACTGTTCGCGGGCCTCTTTGCCGATCTTCTCGTCGAGCTTCTTTTCCGCCTGTTTGCGTTTCTCTTCGTTCGGCGATTTCAAATCCTCGGCATCCTTCGCAAGCTGTTCGGCTTCTTGCGGTGACATCGGCTTGTCAGCGGGTTGCCCCTTTTGGTTGTCCTTATCTTGCTTGGCCTTCTCCTCCGCTTCTTTTTGCAGCTTATCCTGTGCGGCCTTCTGCTTGTCCGCGTCGCCGGATTTCATGTCCTTCTCCGCCTGCTCGCGCGCCGGTTTGCCAACCTTCTCATCGAGCTTATCGCGTGCCGCTTGTTTCTTCTTTTCGTCGTTACCGGCCAGGTCTTTCGCCGCGTCTTGAATCTCCTTCGCGTCCGCTTTGCGTTGCTCTTCGGTCTTGGCGTTATCGGGCTTCTCCGCGTTCTTTGCGGCTTTCTCGGCTTCTTTTTGCAGCTTTTCCAACTTCTCCTGTGCCGCTTTTCGCTTGGCAGGATCGTCCGACTTCATATCGTCGGCGAGCTTTTCCGCTTCCTCGCGAGCCGGTTTGCCGAGCTTCTCGTCGAGTTTGTCGCGTGCCGCTTGCTTCTTCTTTTCGTCGTTACCGGCCAGGTCTTTCGCCGCGTCTTGAATCTCCTTCGCGTC
>JANXNT010000924.1 GCA_025353985.1 Limnoglobus sp. | reverse complement strand
TGACCGGATATACCGTCAGAAATTGACAGAACGCACTCGGACGAACGACCGTTGGAAGCCCCCAAATTCGACATCACAGTTTTGCAACACATAAAATGAAACTTGGATATAATTCACACGCTCAGTTAGTTCGGCTACGAGGCGTCGGGTGAAAGGCGTTTGTCTGGTTTCACGGTTGAGCGACACTTTGTGGGGAATAGGCGAATGAGTATATGATAGTCACTTGCTCGCATTGATGTATATCGCTTTTTATGCCAACTGATCTGGTTCATCATCAAATGAAAATTCTCTTTCTTCACGGTTGGCAGTCGGAACCTGGCGGCGTCAAGCCGACTTACCTTGCTACGCACGGCTACCCTGTCATCAACCCAAAGTTACCCGACGACGACTTCGCCGAAGCGGTACGCATCGCTCAGGCTGAGATCGACCACCATCGGCTTCAGATTGTTGTCGGTTCCAGTCGGGGTGGGGCAGTCGCGATGAACATCGACATTGGCGCAGCAAAGCTCATTCTGCTCTGTCCGGCCTGGAAGAAGTGGGGAACAGCCAGAAAGGTGAAGCCTGATACTGTTGTCCTGCATAGCCGTGCCGACGACGTGATCCCATTCGCATACAGCGAGGAATTGGTTACGAACAGCGGTGCGACGTTGATCGAAGTCGGCAACGACCACCGACTGGCCGACTCAGAATCGCTGGCGGCGATGCTCCAGGCGTGCGCTGGGGCCGGGATTCCGCTGACGCCCGGCGAAGTGGTTCGGGCCGTCGTGCGTAAGACCGCCGTGTTCGGACTCTTCTGCGAATACAACGGGCACGAGATTCTGGTACGGATACCGGAGATCTCGTGGATTCCATCCTTCGCCAGTTGTGACGAAGTCGCAACGGTCGGGGACGAGTTCGATGTCAAGATCGTGCATCTCGATCGGGGCCGGAATCAAATCGACGGAAGTATTCGAGCGGTTCACCCCGAAAACAACCCGTGGGATGAAAACTGGCGGCTCGCTGTTGGCGACGTTCTGGATGCGACAGTAATTCGATGGGTCGAGAAGGCAGATCGGTGCGGCGGTGTGGGAGGGTATCTGATCGCCTTACGGCCAGCGGCGTTAGTCATGCTCTGTGGATTCGAAGAGGGGCGATTCCAGAGCGGCGACAGTTGTGCCGTAAGGGTCGCTACCATCGACCCATTCCACCAGAAGGTCATTGTAGCCCTGTTGTCCTGACGTGCGAAATCGATTGTCGCCCGTGTCAAAAGTCCGCCATTGAAGGCATCCATTACTTCGTCGAACTGCGTGTCGCCAGCACTCTCTTTCGTTCTGCTGTATAGTTCCACCAGGGCTGTTTTGGCGCACCTTCCATGTACCGGACGGCGGCGATGAAGGTGTCCAGCACGCAGGGGTCGTGGCGCTGGCCTGTGATTCGGCAGAGTTTATCGTAAATGGCGAATGGGTCGCGCCCCGGCAATTCGGCGGGTGTGGTGATTCCCATCTGGCGAAGGTCGGTGGCGATGGCGGGGCCGACGTTGGGGATGTCTTCGAGGCGGGCGACTTGTCGCGGGGCTTTGGCTGGTTTTTTCTTCGGTTGGATCATCGCCAGCTTCTCTCGTCGCGTGATGGCCTTGATCGCGGCTTCTCGCTTCAATGCCGAACTTTTGTCGGGCTGGTCTTCGTGGTAAACCAGTTTTACTGGGCGACGGCTGCGTTTGTATCGGGAGGCCGTTCCCGCATTGTGTTGCTGGCATCGGCGGACGATATCTGTGGTGATCCCCGTGTAGAGCGAGCCATCGGCACATTGCACGATGTAAACGATCCAGCCTTCAAGGGGCAAGAATACAGTCGGTTGACGGGCCTTTTTCGACATGGGAATAGACTATTAAGTGACGTGAAGTTGGGCTTTTGTTCATATTTCCGCGACTTTGTCGTTCCGATTTCTGTTACGGCGATGCCACCTGATTTTCGCCAACATTTCCACTTGCGATTCGAGCTTTGATTTTATCCCGTAGGGATTGAAGCGATTAGCCCCAGGTCGCGCTTCGCGCACCGGGGTATCAGGTGTTCCTTGGGTGCGCGGATGTCGTGACCCAAGGCTAATCGCTGAAATCCCGTTGGGATAAAACCCAAAACCCGGACCCGAAAACACCATCGGGTGCCATTATACGTCATTCGGGAATACGCTATCGAGTGAGGCCGAACCGGGATTGCCTGCGAGAATTTCGACAACTCGGCACCGAAACGCCTTCGGGGGTTGACGCCTCTACGCCAACCCTCTAAAAAAACGGTGCGATGTTATGGCCCTGTCGTCTAGAGGCCTAGGACACGACCCTTTCACGGTTGAGACCGGGGTTCGACTCCCCGCAGGGTCAGATATTCATCCCGTTAGTGTCCAATGGGATGGAGACACCACGCGACGGAAATCCTTTCACGAGGATATCCGTCGCGTTTTTTTCGTTTGCACATCTTACCCGAGCCACTATGCGTTGGTCGATCATCCGCCTAATTACGATGCGTGAAACTCGCGACTTGTTGCGCGACCGTCGCACGGTGTTGCTGATTCTCGTGATGCCCGCGATTCTCTATCCGTTCTTTGGCCTCGCGGGGTTTTTGCTCGCGAAATCGATCACCGATCAGAAGACCATCGTCGGCATCGTCGGCGGAAATTCGCTGTCAGCCGAGAAAGATGCGAACCCGTTGCTCGTGGGCGATCAGTTCGTCGATGTGTCTGCGGATACGGAAGCGGCGGCGGGTACGATCGTGGGCATCGCCCTCGATGGCGATCCCGAAACGGCACTGCGCGAAAAGCGCGTCGATGTCGTTTTGATTATCCCTGAAGGCTTTTCGGAACAAGTGAAAGCCGGGAAGCGGGTGAAGTTGAAGATCGAGAATCGCGATGGCGACGAGAAATCGAAGCTGGCTACTAAGCGCCTCACCGAGATCGTGCGGCGCTGGGAAGGCAAGCTGCGCGAGGCGCGGTTCGTTCGTGCGGGCTTGTCGAAGGAGTTCGATCGCGTCCTCGATATCGACGAACCGCAAGCATCGAAACCGAAAGCGAAGCGGGCTGCCGACGAGCTACGCGATCAGTTCGTGCGGATCTTCCCGTTCGTATTGATGATGTGGATTGTCGCCGGTTCGATACAACCGGCGGTCGATCTGACCGCAGGCGAAAAAGAACGTGGCACGATGGAGACGTTGCTCATCAGCCCGGCCGAGCGGAACGAGATCGTCTTCGGTAAGTTTCTTGCAGTCGCATTTTTCTCGTTCGGGTCGGTGATCTGGAACGTATTATGGTTGGCGGGCGGTGCATTGATTGTCGAACTGCTGCTCGGGTTCCCGATCCTAAACTGGCCCGGATTGATTGGCTGTATTATCGTCGGCTTCCCGCTGGCGATGTTCTTCAGCGCAATCTGCGTGGCACTCGGTGTGTTCGCACGCAGCACGAAAGAGGG
>JANXNT010000919.1 GCA_025353985.1 Limnoglobus sp. | reverse complement strand
GCGATGCATCTTTGAAACACGATGGTTCGTTCGCCCAAAATGAAGGTTTTGCGTCGCGTCTCGAAGACTCGCCACGACTCCCTCGCTAGCTTCGGGCTAACAATACGGGGCCAAACAATTCCATCTTGTTAGCCCTAAGCGCTACCGCGTAAGCGATGAGAGGATGTTCGTCGCCTGCGGGTTCCCATTGCTCGCGCTGCGGGCTGGCCGGAATTTAACTATCGCGATTTGATTGGTGGCGCGTTTTTGGTGACTTCGGGCTTTGCCGTCTCGTGGTGTGTGCCATTTGTGCTGGCTGCTGCGGGGATGACGGGAACTGCGGGTTGCGGGCGAACTTTCCGCGGTTTCCGGTTGATGTTGACGGCGATCGCTTCGCGCACTCGCTCTTCCATTTCCTTGCCGGGCTGGAATGTCACGACGTTTTTCGGCTCGACGTTGACGGTCTCGCCGGTCCGTGGGTTCCGTGCCTTGCGTGCCTTGCGTATGCGGACTTCAAACACGCCAAACTTACGCAGTTCGATGCGGCCGTTGGTCGCAAGCGTGTCGATGATCGCATCGAAGGTCCATTGGACGATTTGCTTCGTTTTGATCTGGGTCAGTTGTGCCTTTTCCGAGATCCGCTTTACGACTTCTTTTTTTGTCACGAGTACCGTCCCCCCGACGATTGTGCGACGAATGCGATTCTAAGATATTAGTTTCAAATCTAAGCGGGCTATAGGTTAATGTCAAGAACATTGCGCGGCAACACTGGCTCCAATCGTATCGCGGACGATCCGTAATTTGTCTGCCCATACGAAACTGTGCGGTACCCGTTGCCGCCCGGCTTCGCCCATTTGTAGCCGCAACTGTGCATCCAAAATCAGCATCTTGAGGCCGTTCGCGAGTGCGGAAATATCGCCACATGCCGCGAGCAGACCATCGGTATCGTTTCGCACTAAATCGGCGGGGCCACCTGCACGGTAGGCCACCACCGGTTTCGCGTTTGCCCAGGCTTCGAGCAGCACGAGGCCGAACGAATCGGAGCGCGACGGTAACGCAAACAGATCGATACCGGCATAGAAATCGCGTTTCTGAGCTTCACTGAGTGTGCCGAGGCGAACGACGTTCTCTTTGAACGCAAACGTCTGCCAGAAGCGATGGAAATTCGGCATCTCCGGCCCTGCCAATACGAACCGGCACGCGGTGCCGCTTCGGGAAAGACTTTCTGTAGCTTTCAGCAAATCGACGGTGCCCTTTTCGACGCTGTTGTTCGCGAGATGCCCGACGATGACTTCGTTGTCTGCGATGCCCCACACACGCCGTGCCGCCTCGCGATTGCCACCCGTGCATTCGTTCGCGTCCACACCGAGACCTTGCAACGTCACGCGCCGTTCGGGTACGCCCATGCCGATGACCGCATCGCGCTCGCTCGGCG
>JANXNT010000792.1 GCA_025353985.1 Limnoglobus sp. | reverse complement strand
ACGTCTTACGTCGTACCCCTAGGCGACTCATCTGCTGGTGCCACGGCACGCTTACGCTGTGCCTCTCGCCAAGTTTTCGAAAATGAACATATTAAAAGTGAGTATCAGGGTTTGGATTACGCGAATTCAAGACATGCTTTGCGGGACTTACCAACCGCGTGTGTGGACCACTGTCAGTCCGCGTATCCGGCCATTTCCTCGTTGTAGCGGATCGTCGACGACTCTTCTTCGTACCAAACGTTGCGGTCCTCCGGGAACACGACGTTCCAGAGATCCACGATCTCTTCCGCCTCAAGTCCACTCCGGATCCGTTCGGCAATATCGCGCGCATTCGGAGGAGTCGATGAAGGCACCTCTGGGAAGAGCTCGTCGTAGATCTCCACGAGGTCGCTTGACTTGGCCTTCTCGACAACCTCCGCAAGTTTCGCGGAGGCTTGAGTCTTCGAAAGAGCTGGCATAATTCGATCTCCGCTCCGCGCTTTCCAAGTACACTCCCGCAATCGGATTCTATCGAGCGAACAGGCTACTTCGAGTCGTATTCCATTGTGACCACACGCTACGCCCGGTCTACTACTCCGATGGCGGTCGTAGGGTACGCCACGCGGATTGCTGACTGAAAAGCCTCTCAAACCGAGGGGAACGCACCTTCTTCGAGAAGCGCCTGGCGGTGAAGAACGCGATGACGGAGATTGATTTCCAGCACCTCCACCGTCGCACGGCCTGTAGGTGTCAGGCCCTGAAGGATTGCGCCTTTCCAGCGGAAGTGCTCGTTCCAAACATCGAGACGAGGATGAAAGAGTGGCGTTGTCCGCCTCGAAACCGGATCGACGCCTGCGATGTTTGGGCCTTTGTGGTTGTTACATTGGAAACAAGCCAAAGCGAGGTTGCCGGGTATTGTCGGTCCGCGATGCTTTTCGGCGATGATGTGGTCGATTTCGTGGACGGCATCCGTCAACGGTTGGGGCATCTGACAATATTCGCAGCAGGCCGCGGCTCGTTACCAAACCTGCTCGCGTATATTTCGGTCCATTCGTTATTCGCTCGAATGGTTTTGCAGCGAGCGTCGTGCCTTCGATTTGACGATGCCGAGAAAACTACTGACCTGCTCATACTCTTCTGCTTCGATTTTCTCTTCGTCGGAAAGTGTACCCGATCTGGCTTTTGCAGCCAGGTCGGCCATGCGTTCTCGATCTTGCGGTGAAAAGCCCCATTTCAGGAATTCGTTCGCCACCGCAGGATGTAACGTGGCGTCAGATGGCGCAATCGCACGCGCCAGAATCGTCGATCCGGAAATTTCGGCAGTCGATGTACTCATAGCGACATAATACTCGATTCCGTCGTCCTACGAAACCACCAAAGGCAGTCGTAGGATAGCTTTGCGGGAATTTCGCACCACACTGACATTCGGATGATGGAGACTATGTTGTTCCTGGCGCTCGAATCGTCGTGCGATGAAACTTCGGCGGCGGTGTTTAATTGCGATTTGCAGATTCTCTCGAACGTGGTCGCGTCGCAGACGGAGTTGCACGCGCGGTTCGGCGGGGTTGTGCCGGAGATCGCTGCGCGCGCCCACGTTCGCAACTTGTTGCCCGTCGTTGAGGAAGCACTCGAACGTGCCGGTATCACGCTGAATCAGATCGGTTGCGTGGCCGTCCACAATACGCCGGGGCTAGTCGGGGCGTTGCTCATCAGCGTGTCGGCGGCGAAGATGTTTGCGCTCGCGCTCGGGGTGCCGTTGGTGGCGGTGAATCACGTGCATAGCCACATCTACGCTGCGCGGATCGCGGCCGGGCGAGACATTTTCCCGTGTGTGGGGCTGGTCGTTAGCGGCGGGCATACGTCGTTGTTTCAGTGCGACAGCGCGTTGTCGTTGAACTTGCTCGGCGGGACGCGCGACGATGCAGCCGGCGAGGCGTTCGACAAAGTCGCAGCGATGCTCGGCCTCGGCTTCCCCGGTGGCCCCGCACTCGAACGCGAAGCCCGCAACGGCAACCCGAAGGCGTACGCCTTCCCCCGATCGTTCGCGGACAACGACCGGCTCGAATTCAGCTTCAGTGGCGTAAAAACGTCGGTTTTGTACGCTTGCCACGGCTTCAACGTCAGCAAAGGAACCCCGCCGCCCTCGGGGCAGAAGCGCGCCGACCTCGCCGCGAGCTTTCAGGA
>JANXNT010000760.1 GCA_025353985.1 Limnoglobus sp. | reverse complement strand
CTCGATGTCGCACGCTTCGGCGAGTCGTTCACGCTTCGCGGCCTCGTTATGAAGGAAGCGTGGCGTTACCGCGACTACGTTATCGAGTCGTTCAATTCCGATGTGCCATTCGACCGCTTCATTCGCGAACAGATTGCGGGCGACTTGCTACCCGCCACGACCACGGTCGAACGCCAACGAAACGCGATTGCCACAACATACCTCGCGCTCGGCAACTCGAACCTCGAAGAACAGGACAAGAAGCAACTTCGCATGGATGTCGTCGACGAGCAACTCGATGCCATCACGAAAGGTTTCCTCGGGCAGACCGTCACGTGTGCGCGATGTCACGACCACAAATTCGACCCGATCCCCACTCGCGATTACTATGCACTCGCGGGCATTTTGCGAAACACGAAGACGCTCGAAACCGCGAACGTCTCGAAGTGGATCGAGCTGCCAATCGCCGTAACGCCTGCGGAGGAAGCGAATCTCAAGCAACACGATGTGGCCGTTGCGGCATTGCAAGTGCAGATCCAACGCGAAAAGGTGAAGTCGCCATCGGCGGTGGCAACCGCGAGAGGCGCGATTCCCGTGACGTCCGTCGTCGGTATCGTCGTCGATGATGCGAGCGCGAAGAAGGTCGGCGAATGGCAACTCTCGACGCATTCCGGCACATACATTGGCGCAGGTTATCTGCACGATCAGGACAAGGACAAAGGCGAGAAAACGCTGACATTCCAACCCGAACTGCCCGCGAACGGTCGCTACGAAGTGCGCATTGCGTACTCCGAAGGCACCAATCGCGCCGATGCCGTCCCGGTAACCGTATTCAGTGCCGATGGCGAGAAAACCATCGCGGTCAACATGAAGAAAACGCCGCCCATCGACGGGCGATTCCTTTCGCTCGGCACGTATAAGTTCGAGAAAGCGGGGCAAAGTTTCGTCATCGTTTCCAACGAAGGCACGAAAGGCCACGTCACACTGGATGCCGTCACGTTCATTCCCGCCGATGTCGTCGAAACGAAAATTTCCGCGACGGGTAACGCACTCTCCCAACTCGAAAACAAGCTGAAGCAGTTGCAAAACAGCGGCCCGAAACGCGCGATGACGATGACTGTGATCGAAGAAAAGGCCATCGAGGATGCGAAAATTCACGTTCGCGGCAGCGTGCATACGCTTGGCGAAGTCGCGCCGCGTGGATTCCTGCAAGTGGCCACGTACGACGAACCACCGACGATTGGCAAGTCGCAAAGTGGCCGCAAGGAACTCGTCGAATGGATCGCCGCGAAGAGCAACCCGCTGACGGCGCGCGTGATCGTCAACCGCACGTGGCACTGGCTGTTCGGCAGCGGCATCGTTCGCACCGTCGATAACTTCGGCACGACGGGTGAAGCGCCTTCGCACCCCGAATTGCTCGATCGGCTCTCGCTCGATTTCATGACCGAAGGCTGGTCGATCAAGAAACTCGTACGGCGAATCGTCCTCAGTCGCACGTATCGCCAAAGCTCGTCGAAGACCGATGCGGACCCCGAAAACGTCTTGTTTGGCAGAGCGAATCGGCGTCGGCTGGATGCAGAGTGCATCCGCGATGCGATGTTGCAGATTAGCGGCACGCTCGACCGCAAACGCGGCGGCGTCAGCTTCCCCGCAACGCTCGCGGCCGATTACAGTTTCAAAAACGAGGACGTGCGACGCAGCGTTTACTCGCCCGTTTTCCGTAACGCACTCCCCGAACTTCTCGAACTCTTCGACTTCGCCGACCCGAGCACCGTCACCGGCCGGCGTAACATCAGCACCGTGGCACCGCAAGCGTTGTTCATGTTGAACCATCCGTTCGCCATCGATCGCGCGAAAGAGGCCGCCGAGCGTTTACGCGAAGCCGAGGGGAACAATGAACAGAAAATTACAATCGCGTATCGCACGATCTTCGGTCGCCGTCCCACCGACGGCGAATCGCGAATCGCGGTCGAGTATCTGAAGGCACACAACGACGAACCGAAGGAAGCGTGGGCAATGTTCGTCCAGGCATTGTTCGCATCGTCCGAATTCCGCTACGTGAAGTAGCGGAAAAAACAGCGGAGAATTAAGAAAAGAATTTTTAACCGCAAGAGCGCAGAGTACGCGGAGAACACGATTTGGAATTAGTTTTCTCAGCGTTCTTCGCGCTCTCTGCGGTTAAATTCGGATTCATACCTGTCTTGTAATTAAGGGTCATAACGTGATCTCCCCTATCAGTCGGCGAGAGTGGTTGACCGCGAGCGGTTGTGGGTTCGGTGCGTTGGCGCTCGCGGGCTTGAGCACGAACGATAGCTGCGCTAGTACGAATCCGCTTGCCGCGAAAGCGCCACACTTCCCGGCGAAGGCGAAACGGGTAATTTTCCTGTTCATGCAGGGCGGGGTGAGCCACGTCGATTCGTACGATTACAAGCCGCGATTGGACAAAGACGATGGCAAGCAGTTCGCCTTCGACGATGCACGAATCCTTGCGAATACCGGGAATCGCGGCTCGAATCAGCGAGTGTTGAAGCCGCTCTGGAAGTTCTTCCAACGCGGGCAGTCGGGGCATTGGGCATCCGATTTGTTCCCCGAAACGAATCGCCATATCGACCAGTTGTGTCAAATTCGCTCGCTGCATACCGAAGGCGTCGCACACGGCCCCGCCACGTTATTCCTGCATTGTGGCTCGACGAATTTCGTTCGCCCATCGATTGGGTCGTGGGCACTTTACGGCCTCGGCAGCGAGAACGAAAACCTGCCCGGCTTCGTGTCGATCGCGCCGTCATCGGGCAACGGCGGCTCGCGCAATTACGGGACGGCATTCCTGCCCGCGATGTACCAAGGCACCGGCCTCGGTAAAGCGGGCCGCCCCGCATCCGAGGTGATGATTCGCAACCTGAAAAGTTCGAGTAGCCTGGCCGATCAGCAATCGCGGTTCGACCTATTACGCGATCTCCACGCCGAGCAGCTGAAGCAAACGCCCGGCGATTCCGAGTTCGAAGCCGTTGCGAATTCCTACGAACTCGCATGGAAGATGCAGCAAAACGCGCCGAACATCCTCGACCTTTCCAAGGAAACCGCCGACACTCTCAAGCTCTACGGCATCGGCGAAAAAGCGACCGACACCTTCGGCAAACAGTGCCTGATGGCACGGCGATTCTGCGAAACGGGCGTGCGCTATCTCCAAGTGACGTACGGCGATAACTCCGCGAATCCCGCGTGGGATCAACACTCGGATTTACCCAAGCACGGCGTCCACGCCAACGCGGTGGATCGCCCGATTGCAGGCTTGCTTGCAGACCTGAAACAACGCGGTTTACTCGAAGATACACTCGTGTGGTGGGGCGGCGAGTTCGGCCGCACGCCGTACGCGCAGGGTAATGGCACCGGTCGCGATCACAACCCCGGCGGCTTCACGATGTGGCTCGCGGGTGGCGGCGTGAAGCCCGGTTTCGCCTTCGGGGCGACCGACGAATTTGGCCACGCCGCCGTGCAAGACAAAGTCCACATGCACGACTTACACGCGACGATCTTGCATCTGCTCGGCCTCGATCACGAGAAACTCACGTACAAGTACGCGGGGCGAAACTTCCGCCTGACCGATGTCCACGGCCGCGTCGTGAAAGAGATCATCGCGTAATGCGTTATCGTGCCAGCCCGCTGCGCAAGCAAGGGTTCGTGTTCCACGTTCGAGTGACGGCATCGAGTTTCAACAGGGTTCGCCTTGCTTGCGCTGCGGGCTAGCACGAAAAGAAAGTGATTTCATGCTTCGATTCTTACTGTTTTCGTTGGTGATATCGTTGTCGATTGCCAACGTTAATGCGGCGAACTTCGATCCTTTCGATCAATCGGCGGTGCCGATTGAAGAACAACCGAGCGACCCGAAGGCGATCAAGATCGTGCTCATTGCGGGTAACGGTAGCCCGAAACTGAAGACCGGCGAACACGAATATTTCGCGGGAATTGCGATACTCGCGAAGTTGCTAAAGCAGACTCCGGGCGTGGCCCCGGTGATCGTTCGCGATGGTTGGCCGAAGAAACCGGAGACGCTGAAAGGTGCCAAGGCCGTCGTGATGTTCCTCGAAGGCGGCGACGTTCACACGGCACTCAAAGCCGACCGTTTCGAGCAACTCAGCAAGCTCGCGGAACAAGGCGTCGGTATCGTCTCTCTGCATTCGGCGATCGACTACCCGAAAGACTTCGGCGAGCGGGTACGCGGTTGGTCGGGTGCATATTGGGAGAAAGGCTACTCGCAACGAGCCCACTGGGTGGCCGAGTTCAACACGTTCCCCGATCACGCCATTTGCCACGGTGTCACGCCGTTTAAAATCGACGATGGCTGGTTGTTCAAACTGCGTTTCGCGGAAGGTATGAAAGGCGTCACGCCGCTTTTGAAAACGCAACCGCCGAAAGCGACGATGAAACTATCCGATGCCGAAACCGTCATTTCGTGGGCCTACGAGGGCACGCACAATCGCGGTTTTTCGTTCACGGGTTGTCACTTGCACGAAAGCCTGCAACATGAAGGCTACCGCTGCTACCTCACCAACGGCATCCTCTGGGCGGCCCATGTGGACATTCCGAAAGAAGGCGCGCCGGTCGCACTCGAAGCGAACGACCTGAAACGGTACTTCGACAAACGCACCGCCGCGAAGAAGTAACTCTACCGATTACGCTTGCATTCAAGGATTCTACCGATGCTCCGATTGCTCTGCCTCGCGATACTCATTCTGCCGAACCTCGCGGCAAACGCCGAAGAACCGAAGAAAGAAGCGTGGGTGCCGATCTTCAATGGCAAGAACCTCGATGGCTGGAAGCCGAAGATTCGCGGCTACGTATACGGCGACAACCACGCCGACACCTTCCGCGTCGAAGATGGCGTCATCAAGGTTTCCTACGACAAATACGCGAAGTTCGACGACAAATTCGGGCATCTGTTCTACAAGGAAAAACTCTCGCGCTACAAACTGCGAATCGAGTACCGCTTCGTGGGCGATCAAGCGAAGGGCGGACCAAGTTGGGCGTTCCGCAACAGCGGAGTGATGCTGCACTGTCAATCGCCGGAAACGATGAGCAAGGACCAAGAATTCCCCGTTTCGATCGAGGCGCAATTCCTCGGCGGTAACGGCAAAGATCCACGACCGACGGGCAGCGTCTGTACGCCGGGCACGAACATCGTCATGAAGGAAAAGCTCATCACGCAACATTGCAACAACAGCACCTCGAAGACCTTTCACGGCGACCAGTGGGTGACGATTGAAATCGAAGTCAACGGCAGCGGCACCGTCAGCAGCGCCG
>JANXNT010000806.1 GCA_025353985.1 Limnoglobus sp. | reverse complement strand
ACACGTGCCAGTTCTTCGATCAAGTCCGCCGCACCCACCTGAATGTCCAACCGCGTCGGTGGAACGGTCACGGACCAGCCCCACATCGTCGTTTCCACCTGAAATTGCAACGCTTTCAGCACGCGCTCGACTTCCTCGGGCGGCAGGTCGAACCCGAGCAAGCGGGCAATTTCGCGTTTGTTCAGTTCGATAATTTGCGGCGGTAACGGGGCAGGGTACTGTTCGACGACGCCCGCCAGTACCTCGCCGCTCGCGTGCCGGTGCAGCAACTGCGCGGCGCGTTTCGCCGCCGATGGCACGATCTCCGGGTGGATGCCTTTGCTGAATCGCGAACTCGCTTCGCTGAACAAATTGAACTTGCGTGCCGTCTTCCGCACACTGACGAAATCGAACGCGGCCGATTCGAGCAAGATCGTTTTCGTGGTCGCGGTCACTTCGGTATCGTGCCCGCCCATCACGCCCGCAATCGCGATTGCACCGACGCTATCGGCAATCACCAAGTCCTCGATATTGAGCGTGCGCTCCTGGCCATCGAGCGTTTTAAGCGTTTCGCCGGCCCGCGCACTGCGCACGATGATCGTCGGCGTTTTGCCACCCGCACGTTTCACGAGCACGTCGTAATCGAAGGCATGGAGCGGTTGGCCGTATTCGAGCATCACGTAGTTCGTGATGTCCACGACGTTGCTGATCGGCCGCATTCCTGCGTATTGCAACCGCGAACGCATCCATCGTGGGGCCACGCTAACGGTGACATTGCGAACGATCGTCGCCGAGTAACGCGAGCAGAGTTTCGCGTTCTCGATGCGGACCGTTACGCGGCCTTCGGCGGTGTCCGCCACCGTGGGAACGCGCAGGTCCGGTTCGGTCACGCTTCCGCCCGTCAGTGCCGCGACTTCCCGTGCGATACCGAGTAACGACAAGCAGCGCGCCATGTTCGGCAGCACGTCCAGTTCGACGACGATGTCGCCGAGGAGATCGGCCATCGGCGTGCCGGGGGCTGCTTCGTCGTCGTCGAG
>JANXNT010000805.1 GCA_025353985.1 Limnoglobus sp. | reverse complement strand
ACCCCGCTGCGGGTTTCCCTTCAAGCGTGACCGTGCCACTGACGGGAAACAGCCCGACGACCTTCTCGTTATCTTTGCCGTTTTCATCGCTTTCGTACGGCGTGAGCGTATCGTTTTGCACGCCATCGAGGAGGATGTTTGCCAGCACGGGGCCGTCGGTTTTCATCGTCAGCCACGCGATTTGGTCGAACTCGCCGTACTCGACGCCGCGAAGCGAACTGCCGCCGCCCGTCGTGGCGAGCTGGTAGTAGTTCATGCCGTTGCGGATGTACTTGCGGTACGTGTGCAGGTGCCCCGCAAACACGGTGTACTTGCGGCCCTTCAGCGATTTTTCCACTTCGAGCCAACCCGTCGTTGTGATGTCTTTCTCCGCCCAGATCGGCGGGTGAACGAACACGAACGTCCACCTCGCACCGGCGTTCTCTTTGAGGGTTTGCTCGATGTACGCACGCTGCGCTTTGCCGATGCGCGTCTTCTTGTAGCTCGCATCTTTCGTCGCGTCGTCGTCGGCTTCGTCATAGGCGTTCAGTACGAGAAACAAGCAGTTTTTGTAGTTAAAATGGTAGTAACGACGTCCGAGGCGTTCGGTCCAGACGTTCGCTTTAATCAGCGATTGCGCGTCGTGGTTGCCCGGCGCGTAGAAGAATGGCATCTCCAGTTTGCGGACGTAACCGTCGAATTCATCCCACATTTTGCGGTTCAACTCGGCGGTGGCCTGGCCTTCGATGAGATCGCCGACGGACATCACGAACTCGGGCTGCATCAGATTGATTTGGTGAACCGCCCGCGAGAAGATGCCCTTGCGGTGCCCGCCGGTGCGATCCGACACCACCGCGAACTGGAACTGATCGGAATTCGCGTTCGGCACCAGCCCCGTAAACGGATTCTTCGCCTCCGAGTCAATCTCGAACTTCGCTTGCGGGGCGACCGCATCGGCGGTTTTGTCGGGGCGAGCATTCGAAAACAATGCGGCAACAATCACGCAGCTAACCGCAGCAATCGCAATGAGAATCCGCTTCATGGGTGACACTCGAAAGGGCGGAGGGCAGGCTTTGCGATAGTGGAACAGATACCCACGCAGAACGCAAAGGTTTCTTACGGAGTG
>JANXNT010000706.1 GCA_025353985.1 Limnoglobus sp. | reverse complement strand
GGTTGCCGCTCGGGTTGTACCTGATCGCGTTACGAATCGAGGGCGGGCAGCCGTTCGATTACCGGCCGATCATCAGTTACTACCTCGCGCTGGCGGCCTGTGGGGCGTCGTTCATCGCGATGGGGATCTTCTTTTCGAGCTTGACCAAGAACCAGATCATTGCTGCGATTCTGACCTTCGCGGGCATCTTCGTGATGCTGCTAACGATCGTGCTGAAAGGCTTCGACAGCGTGGGCATCGGCTTCCAGAACGTCCTTTCGAAGATCGACTTCCTGAGCCTCTGGCAAAGCGCACTCGCTGGCCAACTGCCACTCTCGACCGTGCTGGTGCAATTGTCGTTGGCGGTGTTTTGGCTGTTCCTGACGGTGAAGATTCTCGAAGCCCGCAAGTGGGGCTAAGCGACTCAGACGAACTCGACCAAGGATTTTCTCTCATGCCGACGCAGACCGAATCGTTTACTTCGCTGGTGGCGGATCGCCGACCGACGTTCGCAGGAATACTGCTGCTGATTGCGGCGCTGTTGGTCGTGCCGGCGGGGTATTATGCCAAAAAGGCGATCAAATCTTCGCCGAAGGCCGCGAAGGTGGAAGCGGTCGACCCGAGCCAGCCCGATGCGAAACCACCCGAATTAGAATCGGTGGACCCGAATAAGATCGATCACGTTTTGATTGCCACCGCGAGTGCCCTCGGGGCACTCGCCGCAGCGGGTGTCGGGTTGTGGTTCTTGTTCTCGCAACCGTCGATCAACGAGTTGATGTCGCTGCGAAATGCGCGGATCGCGATCCTCGTTGCGGGGACGACGATCGGCACAGTGGCGATGCTGCTCGGCTTCGCGCTGTTCGCGTCGTGGTTCGGCAGCATGACCGACTGGATCGAAAAGGGCGAATCGAAACAAGCGCAATGGGTACTCGGTCCAGTGTTGATTTTCCTCATCGGGGCGGGCCTCGTGTTCGCTGCCGTGCAGCCCGCGCGCAGCGAGGAACGCAACGACCCGATCTTGCGGAAGTTTTCGTACGGAACCAATCTGATTCTCACCTGCCTACTGCTCGTATTTGCACTGCTCGTGGGGAATCTTTTCCTTTCGATCCGTCTGCCGAACAAGCTCGATACGACCGAATCGGGCTTTTACTCGCTCAGCGATGAGACGAAGAAATACATCGCGAGCCTCGATCAACCCGTGAAGGCGTACACGCTGCTCAGCGAAGAAATGGGCGGCTCGCGCAACCCGATTCCCGCCGACACGCGCCGTCTGCTTGCGGCCTGCCAGGAAGTCAACCCGACGAAATTTCAGGTGAAGCCGCTCAACCCGGTTTTGAACAAGGAAGAACTCTCCGCGTTGAAGGCGAAGTATCCGCAATTCGACCTCGACGACGATGGCATTTTGATCACTGTTGGCGAGGACGAAAAGCGATCGTCGTACATCCGCTTGAGCGACCTCGCGACAACGGCAGGCGAACGAGGTGCGGAGCGCCAACTGATCTTCCAGGGCGAAGGCAAGTTGATACGCGAAATGTTGTTCCTCACGGAAAGTAAAACGAAGCCAATCGTGGTTTTCACGCAAGGCAGTGGCGAACTCGA
Organism: Limnoglobus sp.; assembly: GCA_025353985.1. Classification (GTDB taxonomy): domain Bacteria; phylum Planctomycetota; class Planctomycetia; order Gemmatales; family Gemmataceae; genus Limnoglobus. Next base: position 5,437 of record JANXNT010000706.1, on the reverse strand, counting down.
ACTAACGCCTGCACCGCAAGGGAACAACCGACTGACCGCAGATCCGCGGCCAGCGACCGAACTCAAGTCGATGCTCGACAAAAACTATATCGAAGTGAAGACGTGGACGCCCGACTTGAAAGACACGAAAATCCCTGACGATGCCACTGCGGTTCTCATCGCTGATCCGAAGTCAACCATCTCGCCCGAAGGTGTTGCGAACATTCGCAAATATATGACCGAACCCCGCGCTGACGGCAAAAAGGGTAAGCTGATCGTGCTCACTAGTCCGTATGCCAACGCTAACGGTAAGGGTGTTGCCGATACGGGCCTCGAAGCCTTGCTCGCGGAATATCAAGTTGAAATCGGGAAAGAGTTTCTTTTCGGGCAACCTTACCAAGGGCTGAGTTACGCCGATGCAATCGCTTTGTCGAATCCGAAACTCGTACAAGATAACAACCCCTTAGCATTGGCCTATCAACGCGGTCAAAAGCCACTAATTTTAACTGATTGCCGCGAAATCGTTCCGATAGACGCGGTACCGGGTGGTCCGCCTTCGCCGTACAAATGCGACTGGTTGCTCGCCACGTATCCGCCGAACCGTATCACTTGGGCCGACCCCGACTCGGCTGCAAACCCCGCACAAACGCTTTCGTTGTTGTCGAAACCCGGTAACGGAGATCTCATCCGAAAAGTGAGAGCGACGGGGGATGGAAGTCGTCCACTAGCCGCGATCGTCAGCGAAGGGCCGACGCCGCGGATGGTCGTCATCGGTTGCGGAGCAAGTTTCGGCGATGCCAGCGCCCGACGCCAGCGCGGCGTTGAACCGCCGACAGAACTCGTGGCCATCGCGCTCAACTGGTTACGCGATAGGCCGACGGTGAATATCGCGAACAAGACATACGGCAAATACACCATGTCCAAAACCGCCGATGGGTTTCGATTGTTTTGGCTTCCGTTCGGGTTGATCCTCGTCGCCGTCGTCGGTCTCGGCGCGAGCGTGTGGGTGATTCGGCGTAAATAACTCGGCGTAAGTAAAAAGGGCACCGCGATGAACTTCCGACTGACTTGGATCCTCTTCGGCGTGCTGATTCTCGCCGTCGCGGGCTTACTCATCTCCACGATGAACGACGACAAACCGCCGCCCGATGCCGTGCTCCTCGATACCCTTACCGGGCTCAAGGAAGCCGACGTCGACCGCATCGAAATCGTACGCACCGAGCCAGCCGAACAGAAATTGTTGTTCGTGCGCGCGGGTAAGGATAAATGGGAACTCAAGGAACCCGTGACGGCGAAAGTCGACTCCGCACAAGTCAACGCCATCGCGAGTTCGCTATTGAAATTGAAGCCGACGACGTACTCGGAAATCACGAGTAACCTGACGATTCACGGCCTCGACAAGCCGACAATTTCCGTGACGTTCCATTCGGGCGAAAAGAAAACCGGCACGCTTAACATCGGCGACACGACGATTGGCAAGGATCGCGCCGTGACATTCGTAACCACCGGCACCCGGCCGAAAGTCCCCGTGGCAGTGCGTCGTGGCGACCTCGAAGCGTTGTTTCGTGCGGGCACGTCGGACGGCAAAGCGTGGCAGATCGCGAAAGGTGTGACCGACTTCCGCCAGAAGCGATTGATCGCCGCCGACATACGCGATGCGGCGACCGAGCTGACATCGATCAAGGTCAAAAAAGGCGACAAAGAAACCGTGCTAACGCAGACCTCGGCAGGCGAGTGGCGATTCACCGCACCCGCCGGTTACGGCCTCGCCGACACCGCCGGTGACCCTGAGCCACGGCCCGAAACCTTCACCGGCGTTCGCCCGCTTCTGAACGCGCTGACCGCGATGCAAGTTAGCGATGGCACCGACTTCATTGAGTCGCCAGAGCCACTTGAGAAGTACGGCCTCAAACCCGACGACAAGGAAACGATCCGCATCGAACTGACACCGAAAGAAGGCCCGCCGGAGGTGATGTTCATCGGCAAGAAAGTCGACGACAAGCCGGGCAAACACTTTTGTCTCGTGGCCGGCGACACGTGCGTCATGAAGGTGACGACCGACCGCACGGAAGCCCTTACACGGATTGCCAACGACCCGTTCGATCTGCGCGACCGCACGCTCGTTTCCGATCTGAAGAAAGACGCGATCGACGCCATCGAGATCACCGTCGGCACCTCGACCGTGAAGGCCCGCAAGGTGCCCATCGGCCCGATCAAGAAGTGGGTTCTCTACGGTGGCCCGTCCGATCCGCAGATCGCGGGGCCAGCGATCGACGACCTGATCGCCACGCTGACGAAGCCGCGTGCCGCTCGCGATATCCTTATCACGCCGAACGATGCGGCCTTCGCCGATGCGGAAAAGAAAGCCGAAATCCGGCTCTGGATTGACGGCATCGAGAAGCCGACCGCACCGCCTGAAGCCGACAAATTACCCGCCGACCCGAAGCTCAAAGGCGACGGTAAGCCGACGCTGACACTACTCTTCGGCAAGAAGGAAGGCGACGTCGTCTTCGTTCGCAGGGCCAACGCTGAAGGCGCGAAATCCGATTTGAAACTGACTGACACCGTGCTGACACTCGCCACCCGCGACCGGCTGGCGTACCTCGATCCGAAGTTCAAATCGTTCGTCGCCGGCACGGCCAAACAACTCGCATTCAACAAGGGTGGCGAACAATTCGAGTTGAACCTCGATGCCACAAAATCGACCTGGAGCTTCGACAAACCCGAGCGCCTCAAGGGGCAATCGGCAGATGCCGACAAGCTGCGTAACCTGATCGGCGTCGTGGCCACGCTGACGCCGGATCGCATCGTGGCGGAGAATCTGCCCGAGCCAGACCTCGCCCGTTTCGGCCTCGGTGCCACACCGCGTATGAAGGTGACAATCGGTTTGAACAACGAGAATGACAAAGAACGCACCTACGAATTCGGCAACGAAACCGACGACAAAACGCGGGTTTACGTCCGTCAATCGGGGCGTACTGCTGCGATGACCGTCCCCGTCGAAAACTTCAACCGCTTCGCCGTCGATCTCCGAGACCCGACGATTTACACGCTCGATGTGGCCAAGGTAAAGGGCATCAAACTCCGTGGCTGGAAGCAACTCTTCGGTGGGCCGGTCGAGTATGCATTCGAGAAAAAAGGCAGCGACTGGACCACGTCGAAATCGCCCGCCGCGTTCGCCGTCGATGCCACAAAGCTCAACGCATTGCTCGGCGTGCTGACCGCGCCCCGTGCAGCCGCGTTCGTCGGCGGAGCCGCGAAACCGGAGCAAGGTTTCGACATCAACACCGCCGCAAACAGCCTTGAAGTCACGATCGATATCGAAGGCGGCACGCCGATCGTGCTGACACTCGGGAACGACACCGACGGCGGCGCGAACTATTTTGCGACCTGTTCCGCACGCAAAGACGAGGTACTGAGCGTCTCGACCGTCGACTTCCGAACCTACCGCGAGAAGCCGGGTTCGCTTCAGAAATAGAGTGACACTTTGCCGATCCGCGTAAAGATTTGCGGCGTGACCACCCCCGCCGATGCTGCGTTCGCCGCCGAAGCCGGTGCGGACGCGATCGGCTTGAATTTCTACGCGAAATCGTCGCGGTATCTCGACCCTCATGCCGCGGCGGCGATCCTTCGCGTGCTCTCGCCGTTCGTCGCGCCGGTGGGCGTATTCGTGCAAATGCCGTTGCGGCGAGCGACCGCAATCGCGTTCCAACTCGGCTTGCGAAGCATCCAGACTTACGACGATTCGCCGCCCACCGACGACAGTTTCCCGTTCGCACACCTCCCCGCATTTCGCGTCAAAGATGCCGCTTCGCTCGTTGCCATTAGCGCATTTATCTCGCAGATGCACGAACGCGGCCACACGCCGTCGGCGGTGCTCATCGATTCGTACGTGGCCGGTGAGATGGGTGGCACCGGGCATCGCGCACCGTGGGAATTGCTCGTCGGCTTCGACCCTGGCATCCCGTGGATATTGGCGGGCGGTTTGAACCCCGACAACGTCGCCGAAGCGATTCGCACCGTGCGGCCGTGGGGCGTTGATGTCGCGAGTGGCGTTGAGATTTCGCCCGGCGTGAAAGACCCCGGCAAAGTCCGCGCATTCGTCGCAAACGCGCGAAGTGCCGCACGGGAACTCGACTCATAACGTCGCCCACGCCGTGTGCCATTCCGCAACGGGAGCGGTCGCATATGATGACCGAATGGCAAACATTGCACACCACGGGGTACGGTTATGAGCGACGCATACTGGCTTGGCGTCGATCTCGGCGGCACGAAAATTCTGACGGGGCTATTCGATGAGTCGATGAAATTGTTGGTCCGTGCCAAGACGTCCACGGGTGCGGAAAACGGCCCTGCCGGTGTGTTTGCCCGCGTCGCGCAGACCGTCGATTCCGTTCTGCTCGAAGCGAAAATCGACGCGAGCCAAATCTCCGGTATGGGCTTCGGCATCCCCGGACAAATCGAACCGGGTGCCGCAAAAGTCCGTTTTGCCCCGAACCTCGATTGGCGCGATCTGGACGTCAAACCGCTCCTGCCCCCCACTTGGAATTGGCCGATCGTCCTCGAAAACGATGTGCGAATGGGCACGTACGGCGAGTTCGCACACGGGGCGGCAAAGGGGGCACAAAACGTCTTCGGCATCTTCGTTGGTACCGGCGTGGGCGGCGGGCTGATCCTCAACGGCGAGCTATACAACGGCTTCAACGGCCACGCCGGCGAGATTGGCCACATCATCATCCACTGGCGTCGCGGCACCGAACTCGAGTCGATCGCGGGCCGGAAATACCAGATGAAACGCGCGAAGGAAATCCTCGACGATTCGCCGAAGCGGGTGCGGAAAGAGTGGAAAGGCGTCGACCTGGAGAAAGTGAAAAGCTCGCAACTCGCCGAGTATTATCAGCGCGACGACCCGATTGCGGTGTTCTTGATCGACGATGCCGCCCGCGCACTCGGTGCCGCTATTGCCAGCGTAGTCAACTTGCTCAGCCCGCAAATCGTCGTCATCGGCGGCGGCGTCACGCTCGCTCTCGGCGAGACGTTCATCGAACGCATCTGGGAGATCGCCCAACGTTACACGCTGCCGAGTGCGGCGGCGATTCCGGGATCATCGGCTCCGCCGCATTCGCAAGGTCGAAGCTGGGGAAAGCGTGAGACGCGAAATTGACAGGCTTGAAGGCGCTATTATAAAAGTTACGGCTAGATGACTAATGATTCGTGTTCAGTCCCCTAGGCCGCCGAGTCAGTTCAGTGCGGGTCAGTTCACGACAGGTAGGTTAATATTACGGATCGATTCTCGGACCTGAACGAGAATGTGCCCGAGCCTGTTCTTGCCGCTTCCGATTCCCAGTCACGACGTAACTTCTGCTTTCGGTCGCGTCCCAGTCGGGCTGCGATCATCGGCGATTTGGCTTTGCGTATCGTTTGTTGATAAGCAGGATCTTGGAATTTCTGTGCCTGG
>JANXNT010000683.1 GCA_025353985.1 Limnoglobus sp. | reverse complement strand
TCTACGGCGCACCCGACACTCGGCCCGCCGACATTCAGCGTCGGAATGATCGGCGGCGGCGTCTCTCCAAACACCGTGCCCGACCGTTGCAGTATCGAAATCGATCGGCGACTCCTGCCCGGCGAGACGGCCGATGGCGCGATCGCGCACCTCGAATCGTTTCTGAAATCACGATCGGAAATCGACTTTGCGTACACCGTGACGCGGAACCTCGCTTGCCCGCCGTTGAACCCCGTTGCGGACGATCACCCGTTCCTCTGCCGCTTCGAAACGGCGATCGATTCGGTCGTTGGAAAACACGAACGACACTCGGTTCCGTACGGCACCGATGCTTCGACGATTGCCGACGCGGGTATACCGTCGGTCGTGTTTGGGCCGGGCGATATTGCGCAAGCCCACACGAAGGACGAGTGGATCGAAGTCGCACAGTTGGAACCGGCTGCGGAGATTTTGTTCCGCTTCGCGTGCGGGAAAGCGTGACAATTGTCGCGCCGCGTTTTACATTGGTTCTAACAACCGTCGTCGTGATGGTCGGTCGTCATTCACAGAGGGTATATCCGTGAGCATCGTTCGCATGGGCATGGGCGAGAACAAGAAGTACGGCGAAGGCTTCTCCGCAATCTTCGGTAAGAAGAAGGCCGCCGCTAAGAAACCCACCGTCGCCGCCGCACCCGTTGCCGCCGCAAAACCCGAAGCCAAAAAGAAAAAGTAGCGTCCCCCTCACGGCGTTCCCGCACTCGAAGCCCATCTGTCGTACGACGGGTGGGCTTTATTCATTGGTGCCCATCATGCGTTCGTTTTTCGCGTCGGTATCGTTCTTCACCGCTGTCGCCGTGGCTTTCGGGCAAGGTACGTTCGCCGACTACGAGCGTGCGAGCCAGCTCGAAAAACGCTTTGCCGGCAAGCTGTATCGCGATCGCGTCGAGCCTAACTGGTTCAAAGATGGCGATGCATTCTGGTACCGGAATCCCCTGCCGAACGGGGGCAGCGAGTTCGTAGTTGTCGACGCGGTGAATGCGACACGCACCGTTGTCAGAGAAGACGAGTTGCCGAAAGGATGGAAACAAACCGCGCCGCGGCCACGCCGGGTCGATCGTAATGAAGCGACTGTCAGCCCCATGTCACCCGATGGAAAATGGGAACTGTTCTCGAAAGAGAACGACGTCTGGTTACGGGATCGTGCGAGCAAAATCGAGCTGCGATTATCGACAGACGGGAAGCCGAATGATCGCTACCAAACGGGGATTTACTGGTCGCCGGATTCGTTAAAAGTGATCGTGTATCGCAGCACGCCGGGTGCGACGCGGAACGTAACGCTCGTCGAATCGTCGCCAAGGGATCAACTTCAGCCGAAAGTGTCGACGTATTTTTACCTCAAGCCCGGCGACGAAATTCCGCAATCGAAACCGCACCTCTTCGACATCGCGACGGCAAAAGAAATCGTCGTGTCCGATGAACTTTTCCGTAACCCGTGGGACGTCAGCTTCGAGCATTGGTCGCCGGATAGTTCGCGGTTCGCGTTCCTTTACAATCCGCGCGGGCACGGCGGAATGCGCGTCGTAAGTATCGATGTCAACACGGGAACTGCGACGGCGATTATCGACGAGCCGTGCCAAACGTTCTTCGATTACACGAACAAGCTCGTGCTGCGTTATCTCGACAAAACCGACGAGATATTGTGGATGAGCGAACGCTCCGGTTGGAACCACCTTTACCTCATCGACGCGAGAACGGGGGCGGTGAAGAACGCGATTACTACCGGCAATTGGGTCGTGCGTGGCGTCGATTCGATCGATGTCGAGAAGCGCGTGATTCGATTTCGTGCGTGTGGGATCGTGCCGAAGCAAGATCCTTACCACCTGCACTTTGCGCGGGTGAATTTCGATGGCACCGGCTTAACACTCCTCACCGAAGGCGATGGCACGCACGAACTGCGCGAGTCGCCCGATTCGCGATTTTACTTGGATACCTATTCGCGAATCGACCGTGCGCCGGTGACGGAACTACGGAAGACATCCGATGGCTCGCGAATACTCACCGTCGAAACAGCGGACATTTCGCAACTGACAAAAGCGGGGTGGCGCGCACCGGAACGGTTCGTGGCGAAGGGCCGCGATGGCTCGACCGACATTCACGGGATCATCATCCGCCCGACGAACTTCGACCCGAAGAAAACCTACCCGGTCATCGAGTCCATCTATGCCGGTCCGCACGATCATCACGTGCCGAAGAAGTTCGCGGTGACACTGGGCCGTCAGCGGATCGCGGAACTCGGTTTCATTGTGGTGCAGATTGACGGCATGGGTACGAACTGGCGGAGCAAAGCGTTCCACGATGTCTGCTGGAAGAACCTCGGCGATGGCGGTTTCCCCGACCGCATCGCGTGGATTCACGCGGCGGCGGCACACGACCCGACGTTCGATTTGAGCAAAGGCGTCGGCATCTACGGCGGTTCGGCAGGCGGACAAAACACGCTCCGTGCGTTGCTGGTCCACCCGGAATTTTACACCGTGGGCGTCGCCGATTGCGGCTGTCACGACAACCGCATGGACAAGATCTGGTGGAACGAGATGTGGATGAGCTGGCCAATCGGCCCGCACTACGCGGAACAATCGAACGTCGTACAAGCCCACAAATTGCAGGGAAAATTGATGTTAACCGTCGGCGAACTCGATAAGAACGTCGACCCGTCGAGCACGATGCAAGTGGCGAACGCGCTGGTGAAGGCGAACAAAGATTTCGACTTGATCGTCGTGCCAGGCGCGGGACACGGCGCGGGCGAGTTGCCGTATGCCGCACGCCGTCGCATGGATTTCTTCGTGCGGCACCTACACGGCGTCGAACCGCGAAAGTGAAAAGGAATTCAAGAAAAGAATTTTTAACCGCAGAGGGCGCAGAGCACGCGAAGAAGTCGATTTACCTTTCGTTCTCTGCGTTCTCATCTTACTCTGCGGTTAAAGTTTTGTCTTTGGTTAACGCAGCTTGGCCAATGCGGCGCTGGCGGCCGATTGTACGGCGGGTTCGCTGTCTGTCGTCCAGGCTTCGAGATTCTTGACGTAGTTTGCGTCGGCGTGGCCCATCTTGCTGAGCAACCCGATGCAGTGGCCACGGACGACGCCGATGGCGTCGTTCTCGGCCGCGAACGCCAGCAGTTCTTTCACGTCTTGTTGGGCGGCGGCTTTGCACTCGAAGAGCTTCGTCGCATTCGTCATTCGGAACGACGGACGCGGGTGCGACTGAATGTTCTTCACCATCTCGTTAATCATCGTCGCGAGTTGCTTGTCCGTCAGTTCTGGCTCTTCACTGACTTCCGGAACGACTGCCGCGATTGGTTCGGTGGTCGCAACGGGCGTGATGGCGGCCGCTACGGGGGGCGCTTCTGCACTCGGCAGTTCCGCTATAGGGCGGCGCGCGACCGGTGTGCCTGCGTTCGTGATGATCGATGGCGGAGGCAACACGCCTACGCGTGGTTGTGCTTTCGGCTTCGCGTCGTTCGCACCGAACAACTTCCCGAGCACGCTCGGCAGTTGTTTCGCCGGTGCCGTGCCGTATGCGGACGTCGTCTGATAGTTCGCGCTCGATTGCGGCAGGTTCGTCACGTTCTTGCCGATCTGCGGATCGACGTAGCGCGGGCGGGTTTGCGGCATGTACTGTGCTGCAGGGTTGGCTGCGACATTCTCGACTGGCACGAGCGTTTCGTTGGTCGGTAACGTAGTCTGGCGGCGTGCGTTCGGGTTCGGTTTGGCCGGTGGCATGTCGGTAAACGACACGAGCTTCGTCGATGGCGAAGGCCCGCCAGTTGGGTCGAATACGGGTCGCGTGGGCGATTGGATCGGCCGCGAAGCCACGGGTGTCGTGGTGATCGGAGTTTGTGGCGTGCTCGTTCGGGCGTTGGCCAGCATTGCGGGAACTGGCATTGCGAGCCGTGGGGCAGCAGCTTCGGACTTCAAACCGCTCGGATTCGTGAGCGTGTAAGTGATGCCCGTTGCCGTATCGCGTACATCGGCCAAAATGGTGCCATCGGGCAATCGCTCGGTACGCAGCACCGTCACCTTACGCTCCGGCTGACCGGACGTGCGAATCGTTAGCACTTCGCCAGCCGGTTCTTGGCCGATGCATGTGCCCGCCAGCGTGACCGTTAACGCGAGTGTGCCGAATCCAAATCGCAAATTCATCGCAACGCCTCCATGCGCGATACCTATATGCGTCCTCTATCGGCTGTTCGGGTCGTTTGGATTGAATCGGCTAGCGGGAATTTTTCTTCGGTAGCTCGCACACGCCATCGTGGCAGGGTACGAGTTTCAGGCGGTTGCTAGCGACCCACAGATACACGCGGTTACCGAGCCACGGTACGCCGGGCAAGTACATGAGCGGGGCGAACGGCATCAGAACGGGGATTCGCCACGATATCCAGCGAAACGCGCGGAACCCGGCATACGCCACATCCCGCGACGGCGTCAGAAGGTGCATTTCTTCGAGCATCTTCGCGTGATCGAGCGTTACGCTGGCAGCGGGCAGATGCTCCGTATCGCGGGCATTTTGAAAGTGCAACTTCCCGAGCCAATCGAGCCGCTTTAGGATTCGTACGGATCGCTGGCAGAGCGGGCACTCGCCATCGAACAGCACGATCCCTTTTCCGATGGCATCATCTTGCATCGCAGCCTCCGTTGGTGTCTATGCCTTATTATACTTCGCACGCTGGGGAATCTGTCAAACTATTGCGTAAGCGAGCGAGACAGAGCAGTGTGGCGTGCCAAGTTTTTGGAAATAAACTGTCTCAAAGTGAGTTCAAAACTCGTAGTGCAATCGTACGGTGCCGATGGCGACGGGACCGCGGTCGCGGTTGTAGCCGGGGTGGTTGACGCCGGTGAAGCCGAGGCCAAGTGTGAGGTTCTTCTTGAGTTGGCAGTTGTAATACGTCTCGATGATCTGCTCGATGCCGTAGTTGAGCCGTCCGTCGCCGACGATGAAGCCGACGCCGCCGGCGGCGAGGTAATCGCGGTGTGCGGCCGATAGGCCGTTGAAAAGAATTGCCACGCCGAGCTTGTCGTCGGGCCGACGCCACCGCTTGCCTTTTACTTGCAGGCCGATGCTCGCGGTGCTGTCAATTTCAGTGAATGCCCACGTTTCCGTTTGGCCGTCGTTCCAACCGATGCGGCCGAACAATCCGAGATCGTCGGTCAATTCTTGCTCGCTATTCAGTCCAAAACCGTACTTGGTGCGATAGGCGCGCGTCGAAGTAATGTCCGGTATGCCCGTCGTTTGCAACGCGAGGCGATAGCTGCCCATACGGGCGTTGTTGAAGTATCCGAGGAGCGATGTCGAGCCGGGCCGGTCGGCGATTTTGTAGCGTCGCTCGGCCTCGAAAGTGTTACCGTTCGCGCGCAAAATATGCGGATCGAACGCCGCCCCGTTGGCAGATGCGGGTTCGGCGAAGATACCGTAGCGGAACGAATAATCTTTGAGATTCCACTCGATGCCGCCGCCATAGGTGTAGCCGCGGACGTTGGCAGGATAGTCCCAGGCCCCGTTGTACATCAGGCCCCAGTTCAAGAACTGCGTACGTGGGTCGTGGCTGTAGGCGTTGTCGTCGAAGAGGTCGCCCGCCGCCATTTTGCCGATCCGGATCGTGATCCGATTGACATCGACCATCCCGCCGAGTTCGTTTGGGCCTTCGTCGATCTTTTCCTGTTCGCCACCGAGGCCGATCGTCTGCTTCCAAAGCAACCTTGCCACGTATGGGGTCGGTTGTGGCGCACCGGTTCGTGTCGCCTCGCCGTTTGGAAAACCACCGAAACCGACGGAGCCATTGAGCGGATTCCCGATACCGCCACCCGCAGACAATTCGGGGTTGAAAATGATTTCGCTATTAGCGAACGGCCGTGCAGCGAAGAAGAGCGTCGTCGTGGCCGTCGCACGATATTTCCGACTCGGATCCAGGCTGAACGCACCCTGATACGGCGACCGAAACGGCAGATTTCCCTGCGGAATCAGCGTCGTTTGGCCATGAATGTTGTACCACGCCTCCGCCGAATCGAGCTTGTTGGCATCTCTGTCAGCCGGTTCGACGGCCGTCACCGGCGCTTGAGCCGATGCGAGCGACGCGAACAAAAAACTGCACGCGATGGCAGTGCGAAACAAGTGACCAAACACGTACGGCATCCCTCATGACCAATGTCGATTAGCCATAACGTGTCGAAGTGTCAATCGACGTTTCGTACACCATTTCGGCATATTGTCGTAGCTGCGTAATCTGGGCAGATTGGTAGCGAATGCAAATACATGCGTATCGACTGACATAGGTGGGCTTCTCGCATCGCTTTCCGTACCGTGAAAGCACGTAGCGAGTTTTTTCAAGCGTTGCGTTCGGAAAGGATTCCCGTGGCTTCACATACGCACCCTACAATCGATACGCCCCGCAACGAAGCGTTACGGGAGGTCGTTCGCGAGAGCCTGGATCGCGGCCGGACGCATTTGCTTTCGCTGCAACGTCGCGATGGTCACTGGGTGGGCGAACTCGAAGGCGACACGATTCTCGAATCGGAATACGTGCTGCTTCTCGCATATTTGGGCAAAGAATCCGATCCGCAGATTCCGAAACTCGCAAAGTACTTGTTGCGCAAACAATTGCCCGATGGCGGTTGGCCGAACTATCCCGGTGGGCCGGCGGAAGTCAGCGTATCTGCGAAAGCGTACTTCGCAATGAAGATCGCGGGCCACACGGCGGATGAGCCGCTGATGCGCCGTGCGGCAGAGTGCATTCGCAACCTCGGCGGTGCGGCCGTCGCGAACAGCTTCACGCGATTTTACTTCGCGTTGCTCGGGCAGATTCCGTACGCGAACTGCCCGACGGTTCCCGTCGAGATGATGCTGTTGCCGCGTTGGTTTTACTTCAACATTTACGCGATGTCCGCATGGAGCCGCACGATCGTGGTGCCGCTCGCGGTTGTCAATGCGTACAAGCCGGTGCGGGAACTGCCGCCATTGATGGGCATCCGCGAATTGTTCCTCGCCGACCCCGCGACGCCGTGGAAACCGACGGTCAAACCGGCGCGGTTTTCGTGGGCGAACCTGTTTCTGAAGATCGATTCGGGCCTTAAATTCGTCGAACGTTGTCACCTGACGCCGTTGCGCCGTATGGCCACGCGAAAAGCAATCGCGTGGATGCGCGAGCGATTCCAGAACAGCGACGGCCTCGGCGCGATCTACCCGCCGATGATCTTTACCGTGATCGTCTTGAAGTGCCTGGGTATCCGCGAAGACGATGCGGAATTTCGCTGGGCGATGAAGCAACTCGAAGACCTCGGCATCGACGATGGCGAAACGCTCCGGGTGCAACCGTGCCTGTCGCCCGTTTGGGACACGGCACTCTCGCTGATCGGTGCGACCGACGCGGGGCTGTCACCCGATGCGAGCGAATCGGTGGCGGCGATCGATTGGCTGCTCGCGAAGGAAGTTCGCACGCCGGGCGACTGGACGAAGTCCGCGAAGCCGGTCGCGCCGGGCGGCTGGTTTTTCGAGTATCGCAACGCCTATTACCCCGATACCGACGATACCTCGATGGTGCTGATCGCGCTGGCGAGGACGGGGCACGCGACTGTTCCGGCGGTTCGCCGTGCGATCGACTGGCTGCACGCGATGCAGAACGACGATGGCGGTTGGGCGGCGTTCGATCGCAACATTAATAAGGAAATCTTGACGAAGATCCCGTTCGCGGACCACAACGCGATGCTCGACCCGAGTTGCCCCGACATCACCGCGCGCGTCCTCGAAGCGCTGGGGGCATTCGGCCAC
>JANXNT010000655.1 GCA_025353985.1 Limnoglobus sp. | reverse complement strand
TCCCGCGGCAACGCGCGAACCGAATCGACGCAAACGAACATTGTACCGAACGAGGTAGCGGGTGAGAGACAGGCTGGATGATTTGCTGGGATGCGAACGGCCATGCCAACGATTAGTCGTCGGAAACGATCGTGAATCGCTGAGGGTTCTTGAGTGTCCAGATATTGCCTTGTTGAATGATTTCGCCCGAGCAAATGATCTCCGCCCGATCCCGATATGCCAGTGCGGCCAGATCATGATCCTCGCTGCCGAGTTCGATATGAATCCGGCGTGGCTCACCTCTCACGTAGCCTTTGATCGTCACCGGACCAGCGATCGGTTTGTTGATGTCTTCGCTTTTAAGCTGCACGACAAAACCACGGATTTCCGTTTCTTCGGGTGGGGCTTTACGCCGGTAGAGTCGTGACGCCTCGTCGATGAGTCCGATGTGGTCACTGGGGATGATAATTTCGCGAGGTACCGATGCCTCGGCGGGGCGAGATCTTGCGTAAGTGAAAGAGATTCGCAATTCGTCGCCATGCTGACTTTGTTTGCCGTTCATACCGACGATAGCGGAGCAGAGGTTGGCAGAGACGCCTTCGGGGATGAGCCGCTCGAAGACGTCGGTATCAGGAGTCGTCAGCGATTGATCGGTAGCGGATCGCAACGATTGGAGTGCTGTGGCAAGTTTGATGATGGCTCGGCGCTCGAAGGGATCGTCCGGCGTGAAAAGTACACCCTGTCGCCCAGGGATTATGGGGCTGACGGGCGAGTGGATCGCGAGGACGAAGCTTCCACGTTCCGTTTGCCCCATCCGAAGGCGGCGAACGAACTCGACGGCATCGTCGGGCCGCTTGGTGGCATAGTACGCTTTGGGCTGAACGACAGCACAAGCTCCTGCGAGCATCATTTCGCGGGCATTATCGATCAAGGCTTCGCCCTGTTCGAGGGGAATCGACCCATCGTTGGCGTTGGCATGGCGGAAGCGAACGCGAATGACGTCTGCACCAGCGGTTTGAAGGTCGGAAAGGACTTCGAGTTGCGAACGATTCTCTCGCGCAGCGATGCCACCAACGACTTCGGACATTCGCAGAACATAATCGCCCAGTGTGCGACGTAGCGGCAGGATAATTTCGATTTCCTCACGGTCGATCTTACTGGTCCATACCGACATACGGTCGGGCTGGGATTCGACTTCGATCCAGCCGCTATTACGAAGGTACGCAGCGACGTCGCCGGGGTTGAGTTGCTCGAATGGCGTGCGATCGCGGATGACAATGTTCACGATGGTGTCCCCGCTTTCAATAGCTTCAACAAGGCTTTCGGGTCGAACAAATTCGCCTTCGGCACTTCTACTGTAACGCTGGTCTTGTTCTTGGTTACAGGGTAACCAGCGAGGCTGAGCCAGAA
>JANXNT010000620.1 GCA_025353985.1 Limnoglobus sp. | reverse complement strand
TTTCCCCATCGCAACGGTCATCGTGTCGTGAACGTTCGCGAACGGCGACTCGTTGTCTTTCGCGATCGACATGCTGATGTCGCGCAGCTTCGCCAGCGTCCCGTTATACATCTCCGCTTTCGGCGACTTGCCACCCGATTTCTGCTTGTCGAAGAAGTAATTATCCACCGCGCCCGGCGAGCCGACGACAACGGTGGCACCCGCCGCTTTGGCCTTCTTAACGATCTCGCGGAGTGGCTTCTCGAACCGCTCGCCGGTCGCTTTCGTGAACGGCGCATACCCGCCATCGTTCATGCCGTAACAGAGCGTCACAATGTCCGGCTTGAACGGCAACAGATCGTTGTCCATCCGCGAAAGGAAGCCACCCGCCGTCTCGCCGCTCCAGCCGAACTGAAACACGCGAACGTTGAGTTCCGGGTAACACGCCGTCAGGTACGACTCGATGAAGCGGCTATACAGCCTCTGCTCGGTGATCGAATCGCCAACGATGGCAATCCGGGCACCGGGCTTCACTTCCGCTTTCTTCACGGGCGACTGCGCGTACACCGATGGGGCGAGGAAAGCAATTGCCGCAAGCAAAACCAATCGACTCAGGCCACGCATGGGAAACTCCGCAAGGTTGGGAAAGGTATCGAGCAGTTCGGAAGATCTTAACCATTACGCGAGGCCGTTGCCTGCAATTTCTGCAAGATTTGTCGCTGGCCTTTCTCTCTGTCTCATATCACTTCCCGCCGATGCAAAACAGATGCGTTTCGCCGCGCAGGAAAATCTGCCCATCGGAGAACGCGGGCGAGGAGTAACAGCGTTCGCCGATTGGATTTTTCGCCAGAAGTTCGAATTTCGGCGAAGCGTTCAGCACGACGGTCGTGCCATCGTCGTCGATAAGATAGATGCGCCCTTCGGCGGCGACGGCGGAGCCACTGTAGTGCTTGCCGAGGCGTTCCTTCCAAATAGGCTTGCCGGTTTTCGCTTCCCAACACGAACCGAGACCCTCATCGGTCACGAGATAAAAGTGGCCGTCATGAGCGACGGGCGATGGCACGTAGCCGCCTTCTTTTTCCTTCGACCACGCGATGTGCGTTTTCGTCACGTTGCCGGTGCCATCGGGTTTGATCGCCATCACCCAATGTGCGGGAAAACCGGCCGTCAGGAAGAACAAACCGTCGTGCATGACCATGCTGGAAACGAACTGTTCAGTGGGGCCATCAATGTTCCAGATCAGCGTGCCGGTGTCGGGGTCGTAACTGACAACCGACTTCGAACCGGTCATAACGAGTTGCTTTTTTCCAGCGGCTTCAAACACGATTGGCGGGCAGTACGACCGCGTTTTGTTCGGCCGATTCGTACGCCATACTTCCTTGCCGGTGAGTTTGTCGAGGGCGACGACGAACGCGAGTGCGTCTTGATCGCAATTGACGATCACGAGATTTTCGTACAGCATCGGCGGGCTACAGAAGCCATGTTTCGAGTGAAATTCCCCCGGCGAACGCTCCCAGAGTTTGTTTCCCGCGAAGTCGTAACAATAGACGCGGGCATTGGGATTATCGAAGAACGTCACGTACACACGCTCGCCATCGGCGGCTGCCGTGGAACTAGCATAGCTGTTGAGATTGTGCTTCGATTCCAGCGGTGCCGTCACGACGACACGTTCCCAAATGATGCGGCCATCGCTGCGGTCGAGGCAATACAGCACGCGCGTTTTGTCCGCTAGCACGCACCCTGTAACAAAGACTTTCCCCCTCGAAACGATCGGCGATGAATGCCCCGTTCCCACGATCGCCGTCTTCCATTTCGCGTTCTCGGTCGCGGTCCACTTCAGCGGATAGCCAGTACCTTCCGCGCGGCCATCACTCGTCGGCCCACGCCAACCGGCCCAATCCCCCGCCGACGCAACGGACAGTGTGGTCACGAAGATTAAAATCGCAGCAAGCCGATGCAACATGTCGAACGACTCCGAATGAACGCGGATACAGGCAGGTAAAGTATTGGAACACACGAAGTGGGCGAACGGTACGAAAAACCACGTGAATTTGCGACGACGCAATCATTTTGATTGACAATACGCTCTCAAAACAAGAAGATCACGCTAAACGATCGGTGGTAGAAGAGGTTGTCGCTCATGGCAGATCGACTGGTGACGATTGCAACGTACTGGAACCTCATCGAAGCCAATTTGGCGAAGAGCCGACTTCAGGAAGCGGGGCTGCGGGTGACACTTGCCGACGATGAAAT
>JANXNT010000617.1 GCA_025353985.1 Limnoglobus sp. | reverse complement strand
GATAATCGCACGACCGGCGGCCATGTATTCGAGTAGCGCATTCGACATACCCTCCGAGTGCGATGGCAACACGGCGATATCGACACCACCCAGAAATCCCGGCACATCGGATGTCGCCCCCGTCAACTCGAAGCGGTCGCCGAGATTTAAAAAGGCTTGTAATTTCAGCAATTCCGCACGTTGCTCACCATCGCCCGCCACCCGGAAACGCACGTGCGGGTAACGCTCGCAGACGATTTTCGCAGTCCGCATTAGCCCGTCGATGTTCTTTACCGTACGCAGATTCGCCACGCAGCCCACGACAATTTCCGGCCGCAGCAACGGCACGGGAAGTGCGGCGAAGCGTTCGAGATCGACGCCATTTTCTATGACGCGAATACGCCGTGCGGGCAACCGATCTGCATCGATCAACGCCTGCTTGCCGGACTCGGAATTCGTTAGCGAAACCGTCACCATCGGGCAAATGATGCGGTTGAGGATGCGGTGCTTTCGGGTGAGCCAGTACCCGAGGTTGTTACGAACGCGCACGATCGAGCCGATGCCACAACAACGGGCGATTGGCACCGTGAAATACGAGGCGTCGAGGAAGTACGCTTGTAGGATATCGGGGCGTGCATTATGCCAAATTTGGCGCAACCGCCACGCAGCCCGTGCGGCTTTCAGGTGAAACAACTTCCGCACACCAAGGCGGGTAATCTGGCAATCCGCCGGTTCGAGCGAACGCGATTCATCGCCAGTGCCATCGAGTAACACGAGCGACGGTTCGAACTGCGAACGGTCGAGATGTTGGATGAGCGCGAGCAATTGGGATTCGGTACCCGCCCAGCTGAGATTGTCGATGGCGAAACAGACGCGAAGCGGTGACATGGTTAGCCCGCTCTGCGATTCGCCATCGCGAATGGCTCGAACAACCTCACGTACTCCGCCGCTTGTGCTGCAAACGTGAATCGCTCGTTCATCCGTCGTCGTCCGGCGTCGCCGAACTGTGATCTCATGGAATCGTTCTGAAGCAACCGAAGGATCGCGTCGGCCATCGCCTCGGGTTGGCCCGGCGGAACGAGCAACCCGGTTTCGCCATCGGCGATCACCTCGGGCGTTCCACCGACTCGCGTTGCGACAACGGCGACACCCGCCGCACTCGCTTCGAGCGCCACGTTCGGCAATCCCTCGGTGTGCGACGGTAACACGACGAGATCGGCCCACGGCAGATATTTATCAATATTCGCTCGGAATCCAGCGAGAACGAACCGTTTTGCGATACCGAACTCGCGGATCAGTGCCTCGATCTTCGGCAGTTCGTTCCCTTCGCCGAAATGCACGAAGACGACTTGCGGTTCCGTTTCGAGAATTTTGCGTGCGGCACGAACGAGAACATCGAATCCCTTTTCCGGCGATAATCGACCTGCGGAAATCACGAGCCGAGACACGGGATTGTCGGTGAACATCGCTTGGAGTTCGC
Organism: Limnoglobus sp.; assembly: GCA_025353985.1. Lineage (GTDB taxonomy): Bacteria > Planctomycetota > Planctomycetia > Gemmatales > Gemmataceae > Limnoglobus. The sequence goes on along the minus strand of JANXNT010000617.1, from coordinate 10,567 downwards.
GCTGGCCTTCGGGGTTTTTCTCGGTGAATGCGTCCACACGTGCGGAATTGCGGATCACCGTCACGCGGTCGGGTTTCACGCCCACTTTGCGAATTTTTTCCGCTTGCCCATCGGACACGGCGACGACGCGATCGACGTAGCGAAGGTTGAAGCGGTCACAGCGTTCGTACATGCGGACTTTGAAATTCTCCCACGTCCAGCCGCGCGACACTGCGATAATCGGAATCCCGGCCCGGCGTGCCGCAATCCGACCGAGTACGTTCGGCTTGTAGGAATGCGTAAGCAGAATGTCGGCTTTGATTGCGAGCAGCTTCGTCGTCACGTCGTGGACCGTGGCGCGAACGTGCGGCGTATCATGTGCGATCGCTGCGGCTTCGAAACCGGCGTGGCGAATCGTGTCCAGAAACGCCTCGCAGCGCCCGCCTTCGGAGAACGACAGGAACGACGTCTGGAACGACGCAGGCAGGTGTTCGGCCAGCCCGAGCATCTGCCGTTCGGGGCCGCCGAAAAAGGTACTCGCCGTCAGGTGTACGATCCGCATGAGCCGTGGAAATCCGTAGGGAAGAGTAAGATTTAAGGCGCGTAACTCGTTGGCGTCAAAGTGCCATTCGCGCGGCAACGGTGGTATGTGGCGACTTGGCGTACGGTCGCATCGGGGTCGTTCTTGGCGAGCAGATCGATCCAGTTGGCGAACAAGACTTTCGTTTCGATGGCGACGCGGGCGGCGGCGGCACGCACGGCGGGTTCGGGGTCGCGGCTCAGGCATTCGAGCCACGGGCCGACGTCGCGGCCCGGTTCTTCGGCTAAATCGAGTAGCAGTGAAAGTCGCTCGGTCGCGCTCGGGTGCGTCAGTCGTCGACCCATGCTGATATCCGTGGCTGAGCGACCGCGAGTTTGCAAAACTGCTTCGCATACCGTGCGTACTTCGCTTGCAGGGTCGTTCAGCCAGCGGAAGAGTTCTTCGTCGGGTAATGTCGTGTCGTTGGCGGTGCCGACACCGAGAAGCGCGGAGGCTCGTACCGACGATTCCGCATCGTGCAGCAACGGTTGTAGTTCCGCATGGAGTTTCATGCCTGGTCGGGCAGCGATTTTCGCGGCCGCCACGCGAACTGTGTTCGTAGAACCGAGGCCCGATTTCACCACGCCACGTACTTTTTCGACGATTGCGGGGTCGGTGCATTTGAGGAATTCCGGTGCCAGATTCAGCACCGCAACTTGCCCCGGCTCGCTGTCGTTTTCGTACGTGGCGAGGATGCTATTCGCGCATTCGGCTCGAAGCGGATCGATCGCAGGGAGTGTTGCGAACGACGTTTGGATCGCTTCGCCGATTGCCGTGCAAATCGCCTCGTCGCCGGTGTTGAGGCTGCTAAACAAGCGATTTCGCCCGACATTGCCCGATGTGAATAACTGTGTGGCGGCGACGAGGCGTTCTTCATGCGTCGTCGCGCCGCTCAGGCGATGCTCGGTATATCGGGCACGTAGATCGGAATACTGCAACGCCCCGTAAACGGTGATGGCCGCAACGATCGCCAGCCCGATGCCCGCTACCCGCTTCCGATGGATCGCCATGTGCTTGCTCCCGAGTGTATCTCGTCGTGCAGAGTAACCCACCGTGGATTGCTGGGGCAAGCTCAACTGAAGATTATCGGCTCCCCGGTACTCGCGAGCAATCGTTGCTTACGGCGAAAGCTGCCATACTTTGCACTCTGCCGAGTTATCTGTTACGTGGTTGTTTTGTTTGAATTTGATTTGGAGTGAATGGTGGATAAAACTTGGTTCGTCCTGCGTGTGGTGATCGTTCTCGCTGCGATTGTCGTTGCGTTTGTTGCACCCAAGCGATACGCAGTTGGTTGGAGTGATGGAGCACGCCTTGCGGCCATCGAAAGTTTAGCTGAACGCGGTACGTTTGCGATCGATGGTTCGATTTACACAACGGTGCCACCGGATACTTCGCGGCCACTGCCGTTCAACCCGGCAGATGCGTATTTGTTCCAGTACGGTACGCAAGATCGTATGTTCGTGAACGGGAATTTTTACTCGCACCACCCGCCGGTTCCGCTCCTGTTTGGGGCGGCGGTTCATAAAGCCTGGCTCATGTTTGGTGGGACGACGGCGGCCGAGCGACCGGATCGTTTCGCGAAAATCATCGGCGTCGCCACGACGGGACTGCCATTCGCGATTGCGGTCTTTTTCATCGCGTGGTTGTCTTCGCGCGGCTTGAAATTACCACCCCGGAGTTCGTTCGCGTTGGTTGCCGCATTCGCGATCGCCACGGTTGCCCCGGCATACACACGACACGTCAACGCCCACATCCCGCTACTCGCCATCACTGCGATCTTGTGTGCGCTGTGTGCGGACATGCACGCCACCGGATTGCTCTCGCGATTCCGAGCAGTCGCACTTGGCACACTCGGCGGCGTGGCATACGGTTTCGATTCTGTCATCGGCCCTTTGACACTCTTGACGGTGACCGTTTTTGTCGTTTGGGTGATGGGTTGGCGGCGCGGCGTGCTCGTTGTGTTAATGGCATTACCGTGGCTCGTGTTGCATCACGGAATCGGGTATGCCATCACCGGTTCGTGGGCACCACCCGCAACAGTACCGGAGCATTTTCGCTACCCTGGCAGTCCGTTTTCACCCGACGACCTCACCGGTGTTGGGTTCAAACATTCGCCGCTCGGCTTCTGCGGGTATCTCTATTCGCTCGGGTTCGGCGAGCGCGGTTTCTTCCCGTTTAACCTGCCGATCTACTTCGCGCCGATTGCAGCCGTACTCGCGTTTCGGGACGACCGCCTTAATCGCCCCATTGTCGTCGGCTGCGTGACTGTCATCGCGATGTCAGTCTTGCCGTATGCGTTAACTTCGAACAACCTCGCGGGCGTCTGCCTGTCGATCCGCTGGTTCGTTCCGCTCCTCGCCCCCGCATTCTGGATGATCGGGTTATTGCTTCAAACGCGGCCCGGATATTTGATCGAACTGGGTATCCTCACGGTCGGCGGCGCGATTATGTTGCCCGCGTTTTTCCGGTTGGGGCCATACGATGCGGTCAGTATCGCGTACCACCCGGCAGTGCTCCAACTGACCCTTTACGCCTGTCTGTTTTCGCTTGCCGTACGATTGGTATGGTTCAAAATGAGGTAGGTCGGTTCTTACGCCTTCACTCCCAATTCGCCGCAGGCGTCGGCGTATCCGGGGGCGGGCTGGCCGTAGGCGCTTGCGGTTACTCTGGCGAGTGCGATCAGTTGGTTCGTTCGGAACGCGGGACGTGCGGATGCGTATTCCTCGGCCACCGTGCGGTAGTACTTTTCGGCGTGGAGTGCGCCGTCTTCGCTGATCGCGTAACGCCGGAATAGCGCGAATGCGGCCACGTCGTTTGTCGGCGAGGAGAAGCGGTCCATGAGTGCGGCGGCTCGCACTTGGTCGTTCGCACGAATCGCGTCTTCTAGCGATTTCAGAAGCGAATCGGCGGGCACATTCGCAATCGCTTCACGATGTTCGGCGCGTGGGTATGCGGTCCACTTCGCGAAGTCGCCACCGCGTTCGAGCCGGTCGCGTGCCACTTGATACGCACCGAGAATCAGGCTCGAAACTTGCGTGCGTTGTCCGCCGACGCGCGTGAGGTTCCGCCAGGCGTGCGCCGAGTCGCACGCATGGACGCCGATCGAGTCGCCGTGAATGCTACCGAGCGGCTTGTTCGCTTGCGTCTGCCCCTTCGGCCGGCCGGAATCGCGCAACACAAGTTGGTTCGCGGCCATGCTGATTGCCTCGCCGATCGCTTCGTGCGCGATACCTTCGGCAATCGCATCGGCCACCGCAGAAGCTGCCTGTGCCGGACTGCTTTGGAACAGCGTTTCGCTCATTTTCAGCACCCAGCCATCATCGACAAGTTTCGTGCCGCGTGGGCGGCCGATCAGATGTTTTTCGTCGAGCAGTTTCGGCAACAGTTCGCGAATCTCCTTGCTGGCTTTGGCGGCGTTCGGATACTTTTCGCTCTTCACGCAGTAATGCACCGACTGCCGCAACAGCGTATGGGCGCGTTCAGAGCCGACGAAATCGATCAAGTCCCAGGCCCGCGAAACGAGCACGACGCGGTGAACTTCGGTCGCATCATCGACCATCACGAGCAGTTGGTCGAGCGCCTGTTGTGTGGGTTTTGCGACGATGTCGCGGAAGATTCCCTCGGCCGCGGGAAGGTCACAGCGGCGCACGGCCTCACGGAGCGTTTCGCCCGTACCAGCCGATGCCGGTTGCGGTGCGTGGAGGACATGCGATTTGGCGTTGCCGGATTCCTTCAGCCGTGCCGCGTTCCGCATCAGCACCTTCAGAACGACGAGCGGACGGCGGGTCAGGTCGGCTTCTTGCATTGCGATGTGGTAAGCCGGTGCGAGTGCCATCAGCGTGTGGAAACCGATGTAATCTTCGCCACCAAACGCCCGCGCGTTCGCCAAGGCCGCCGCCGCCACGATCATCTTGAGTTCGGTGCCCGACTTCAGTTTCCGCACCGTGTCCGCAAGCAGTTTCTCCGGGGCGGTATCTTGAATGAACATAACGAGCGGTTCGAGGTCGCCGAACGTGAGCATGGCCGGTTCTTCGGCCGCCCACGCCGGTTGCAGCCCGAGATCGGTCGTCAGGCCGACGCCGAGATTCGCGACTAACATACCCCGACCGACATCCGCCAACAGTTCCCGCCGCGTTCGATTTTTCATAGCCGTGCCCCAGAACGAGATGCGGATACCTCGACCGTTCGAGAATCCGAGGAGAGAAGTGCCAACACTGTAACGCGCGAGCCGCAGGCCGTAACTAACATTCGCGTGCAAATTTTAGACGCAGCTGGCCACGAGTTGACCACGCTCGCCCGTAATGCATTCCATTCCGCAGCAATTTCAGGCGTTTCCTGTTGGCACACCAGTTGCTTTGCAAAGTCTTACGCCAGAGTTCACCCCAAGAGAACGCCAGATATGCACCGGATTCGCCGTGGCTTTACACTCATCGAGTTGCTGGTGGTGATCGCGATCATTGCCATTCTGATTGGCCTCTTGCTGCCTGCGGTTCAGAAAGTGCGAGAGGCCGCAGCGCGGATCAGTTGCACGAATAACCTCAAACAGATCGGGCTGGGCCTGCATGGCTACCACGATGCCAACTTGGTCTTCCCGGCGGGGTTCACCGCGATTGCGGCACCAGGTGGCGATGTCAGCCCCGGTTGGGGCTGGTCGTTTTACATCTTGCCATACATCGAGCAAGGCAATCTTTTTCAGTCGCAAACGAACCTGAATCTACCCGTGACAACCTCTGCGTTGCTCAGCCAGAAAATCAAGATTTACTCGTGCCCATCCGATATTCAAACAGAAACCTTTCCGGTGTACGGGCCGGGCGGCGTGCCGTTGACCGGCATTTTGGCCGCACCCTGTAGTTATGCGGCATTCGTCGGTGGCGATGAAACGGAAGTGACGACTGGCGATAGCTACGGTCAGTTTCACGGCTGTTTCTACCGCAACAGCAAGACGCGGATTACCGACATCACCGATGGAACGAGCCACACGGCCCTCGTTGCCGAACGCGCCTGCGGAATCACGCAAGGAACGTGGGCCGGTGCGTTAACCGGGGCAAGGATGCGACTCGGGCAAAAGAACCCGGTTTACCCGATCAACCCCACGATGGACTACGACACCGACCTCTTCGGCCTCATGCATTCGAATTGGATTAACGCCACCAACAACCAATCCGACGATGGCGGTACCGACGATCCTTCCAGCTTTCACATCGGCGGTGCGAACCACTTGTACGGCGATGGCTCGGTTCGTTATCTCCGCAACGTCAGCGGGGTAAAAGGTTCGCCGCCACCAACGGATCGACTCGCGTTCTGGGCGACGGGAACCCGGGCCGATGGTGATTCCACCGCAGCCATCGAATAATCGAGAGGATCACCCAAATGCGAACGATCGCCCTCTCGATGTTGATCGCAATGCTTGGCTTCGGTTGCAGCCGAACCGATGGTTCGAAGGAAAAGTATTTCAGCGGTGAGACCGTCGAACATTGGCTGGATGCCATCAAAAGCCCCGAAGCAAAGACGCGTAAGAAGGCCGCCGACGTGCTCGGTAACGTCGGTACGGTCGACCCGCGAGCGATTCCCGCGATGATCGAAGCCGTGAAAGATCGCGACGCCAAAGTCCGCGATGCGGCCGTGCTCGGCCTCTCGAAAATCGGAACGCCCGCAAACGCAGCGGAATCCGCGTTAGAAGGCGCAACAAAAGATAAAGACGCCACCGTTCGCACGCACGCCACCGCCGCACTCGAACGAATCCGAGGTGCCAAATAAGTGGCCGCAATATTTGTCGGTCGCGTCACGTGGTGCTTATCATGACGACATTCGAATTCCCACCGCAGGTGCAAACATGATTCACGTAATCGCGACGATCGAGATCAAACCCGGTACTCGAGCCGCATTTCTCGAAGTGTTCCACAAACTCGCGCCACTCGTTCGTGCGGAGGATGGGTGCATCGAGTACGGGGCCGCCATCGACGTCGGTGCGGGGTTGGCCGTGCAACCGCCACTTCGCGAAAATACGCTGATGGTCGTCGAGAAATGGGCCGACCTCGCCGCACTGAAAGTCCACCTGCAAGCCCCGCACATGAACGACTACCGCATCGCCGTAAAAGACATCGTCACCTCCGTGCAACTGCACGTGCTGCAACCCGTTTAAATTCGCCGCGATTTCATAATTAGCCGCGACGCGCAGTCTTCGAAGCGGAGCGCGTGGACTTCACGCACTCACTGATACGGGTGAAGACGACACGCTCCGCTACGCAAAGCCTCCGCGTTGTGGCTAATTCGTACGGCGGATGCGGTGCGGAGGCAAATCGGCTACAATCGAGGGTGTTGTTACGAACTGGGAGATGACATGTCTGTTACGACGTTTGAAGGGGTCATCGAAAATGGCCAGATTCGGCTTCCTGCGGGTGTCGTCTTGCCCGAACGGAAAATCGTCTACATCATCGTCCCCGGAAACGACACCCCACTCGAACGCGCCCAAGCGGGCTTCCGACTTGCGAACCCGGCGGACTCCGCGAAGTTCGAAATGAAGGTCGCTTGGGGAGAGGAATTGTGACGCCGAACGTGCCAAGTACGCGGAAGTGGTGAAGTGAATGCCGCGACATCTGGTATGATGAGGTTAAAAGGAAGCACTTCATGGCATTTAGCAACTTTACCCTGGCTTCTGCCGTTGCTGACTTCGGCCTGACGCTAAGCAGCCAGCCGCTGTTCGCTGGGGTGCCTGTCTTTGGTGCTGGGCCGACCGTGCATCACGTGCTCGAATCGATGGGTCAACTCGCCGTCGGGATCAACACCGAAAAAGCGCGATCCGAATGGCTGATCGCCCCACTGCTGGGTGAAGTGTGGAACCGCGGGCGCGGCACGTTGTTCGTCCTTTCGGGCGTCGATTTCACCGTGGACAAAGAGAAGGGATTGACGGGTGTGGTCGATTTCATGGTCGGTCGCGGGCCGCAACTATCGTTCGTGTTTAGCCCGAGTTGCCCGATCCTTGCAGTGGTCGAGGCGAAGAACGAGAGCATCCCCGGAGGGCAGGGGCAGTGTGCCGCGGAGATGGTGGCAGCCCAGCGATTCAACCAGACTGCCAAGACTGACATTGACACTGTGTACGGGGTGGTAACGACGGGGACGACGTGGAAGTTCCATCAGTTGCACGGTACGTCGTTGGTCATCGACACCCGCGAGTACCTGATTTCCGACGTGGACCAGATATTCGGCATCTTAATGCATATTGTCGGCCTCAATCCCATCACGACGAACAGCGTTTAGCTCATATGGCGGATGCGGTAGAGCGTGCCTTTTGTGCGTTCGCCGCCGGGTTCGCCGGCGCGGATGAAACTCGGCTCTACGTCGAGTTCGGCTTCGCCGCAACGCCAGCGGAAGCTGCGGGCACACTCGCGGTCCGGGTCGGTAATCAGTGCGAGGCCACCCGGCGCGAGCGTGGCCTTGATGAATGCGGCGAGCGGTTCGACCATCGCTTCGATGTACATCAAATCCGAGCCGATAATCACGGGAAACGTCACGCCTTCGGGTGGCGAACGCATATCGAGCGGCAACGCGGCGAACTGGCTGTAGCCGTTGCGTTCGGCATTTGCGGTAGCAAAGCGCACCGCCATTTCATCGATGTCGGAGAACGTCACGTGTAACCCGCGTGCCAGTGCCGCGATGCCACCGAGGCCGAGGCCGCAACCGATTTCGAGCACCTTCACGGGTGACAGTGATTGCTCCCATGATTCGCGCAACACGACTTTCGCGAGCATTCGCCCGGCAGCCCAAAGGTCCGTCCAGTACGGGATATATTCGTGCGTCGCATACGTGGAAAGCACGATCGGGTGATTGAAAACCAACTCGATTCCCGAAGGGCGTTCGAGGATGAACGTGCGACCTTCGACGATCACGGTTTCGAGCATACGCTCCGCAACCGCATCGGCGGGCGTGCAAATAATCCGAGTCGGGTTCGACATGCCGATCTTTCCTCTACGGTGGATCGTCGCCGCCAGCGGACCACGGGTTGCAACGGCAGACGCGCCACACGCCTTTCGCACCGCCGACCAGCGGGCCGTACTTTTTTACGGACAGCACGAAGTACTCGCTGCAACCGGGCTGGAACTTGCACGTCGGTGGCAACAACGGCCGGATGAGATACTGATAGCCTCGCACGCACAGTATCAGAACGCCGCCGACAAGGAGTGCGGGGCCGTGCCACAGCCAGCGAATCACGATGCCACCTCGGCACGTGGCTTCAACTTCTTCGAAACTTGCAACGCAAGTGCCAACAGCGATACGCGGATCGGCTCGAACCCCAAATCGTGCGCGGGCAGTTTGGGAATCAGCACGTAATCGATACCGCGCGGGAGTTCGTGCTGCAACAGTCGGAACGCCTCGCGGAACAGTCGCTTGAAGCGGTTCCGTACGATCGCGCCGCCGACTTTCTTCGAAACCGACACGCCGAGCCGCGCGTGGGGAAGCACGTTCTCGCAAGCGTAGACGATGAGGTTCGCATCGCTGACAGATCGCTTGCGGTCGTAGACTCGCTTGAAATCCTCAGGCGATTTCAGGCGGTGCGTTGGCGGGAACAGCAGTCGTGGTGTCATCACGCCCAAGCGAGTGTCGAACGGCAGTTCGGCGGGTTGCGTTTCGCGAACGATTCGATCAACTCGCGGCTCGCATCATCGAGAGTCTTCGGCACGACAATCTGGAACACGAGATATTGATCGCCACCCGCAATGCCCTTCGCACGCAGCCGTAATCGCGTTCCGGACGACGTACCAGCGGGCACCTTCACGGTCAGGCGATCCCCACCCACGGTCGGCACTTCGACCGCCGCGCCGAGTGCCGCTTCGGAAATATCGAGTGGCACTTCGAGCAAAATATCGTTGCCATCGCGGGTGAAGAACGGGTGCGATTCGATCTTCACGATCAAGTAAACATCGGTCGAACCGGTAGCCGCCGCCGGGACGCGGAGCTTCTTGCCGTCGTCGATACCGGCGGGAATTTTGACATCGATTTTGCGCCCGCCGATGCTCAGGTTGAGCGTGCCACCCGCTGCCGCCGTCAGGTACGGCACCGCGACTTCGGTTTCGACATCTTCCTGCGGCCGCGTTCGCGTTCCCGCACCGCGCCGGCCTTGCTTGCCGAATAGCTCGTTCGGGTCGAAGCCTGGCCCGGGGTCGCGGTCGCCGAAGAATTGTTTGAAGAGATCTTCGGCTGCGGCGGGGTCGAAGCGCCCGCCAGGTGCGCCCGCTCCGTTCCAACTGGGGAAGCCATTCGGGTCGCCGGGGTAACCGCCGGGAAAGCCGCCGCTCATCTGCGGGCCGGTATGGCCAAATTGATCGTACGAACCGCGTTTCTTTGGGTCCGAAAGCACCTCGTGCGCTTCGTTGACTTCCTTGAACGTCGCCTCGGCTTGCTTGTCGCCGGGGTTCTTATCCGGGTGATATTTTTGCGCGAGTTTGCGAAACGCCTTCTTAATCTCGTCGGGCGTAGCGGAACGGGAGACTCCAAGAATTTCGTAATAATCGCGTGGCATCGTCGAGCCTGTGGATGACAACCGGTTGTTCGTCTAATGACAATTCTACACCCGTTAGCCGATTGCGGTAGCGGCAACGCTACTTCTCGTTCACCGCGATGGTGAACGTGTGGAACGTCTCTTGGCCGGATTTGTCCGATACGGTCAGGATCACGTCGGCAGTCTTCGAATGCGATTTCGGCACGTCCCAGACGATCTCGTTGCCATCGATTTTCATGCCGTCGGGGCCGCTTTCGAGTTTCAATTTCACTTCGCCCTTTTTGGAAAGCACCTCGGGCTTATAGCGATACGTCTTGTCGAGCACGGCACTCGGCGGCTGGCTGACGACGATCAGATAGTCCGTGCCCGATTTGTTTAAAACAGCTTTGAGATCGAACGCATTCAAGTACACCTTGTCGCCAGTCGCAGCGAGAACTGCGAGAACTTTCGCGTTCGGGACGAGGTACACGCGGTCGTACAGTGGCAGGCCGGCACCGGGGCTGGCGTTGTTG
>JANXNT010000606.1 GCA_025353985.1 Limnoglobus sp. | reverse complement strand
ATTCCCCCACGCTTCGCTACGCAGAGCCTACGCAGCGCGGCTAAACGAAGATTCGCGGCTCAATGATCGGCATTGAATAGGGCCAAGTAGCTTCGGATGGCTTCAGAGACGATATATTTCTCCTCGTCCCAAACGAAGACGAGTGGTTCGAGGAAGTCTTCTACTTCCTGATGTGCGAAGGTGAACGCGGTTTCGAATGAGGGTTGATGTACTTCGGGATCAGTGTCGTTGTTGGTTCGCATGGAATCATTGTAGACGCCATGAGAATCGACAATGGCCCGCTCGACTAATTCCGGCGCGGCCAGTTTTGTGCGCCGGAGCCGCCGCCGTTTTGGCCGGGTTTCGTCGTTAGCACTTCCTGGGCGCGGCGCTGGAACTTCGACATTTGCTCTCGCAACGTAGCGTCGCCTCGCTGCATGATCTCGAGTTCGTGCTGGATTTCTGCGCTCAATCGCTTGAGTTCCGTCTCTTGGCGGGCCATCAGTGCGCGTTCGCGGGCCATCGAGACTTCCATATCGCGCATCTGCTTTTCGAGCGATTCTTCGTCGTCGCGTAGCTGTTTGCGTTCGTCTTGGAGCCGCGTGCGCTCCTGGTTCTGGCGTGCGGCCTCTTGCTCGAGTTCATCCGCCCAATCTTCGAGTTCGGTCTTCGTTTTCGGCGGACCCGCTGGCGTGGTATGGCCGAGCGTGCCAGCGGAAATCTGCTCTTCGATCTGCTGCAACTGCCCGCTCAGTTCGTCGACGGCCTGTTGCTTTTCCGCGATCTGGTTCTGATGCTCTTGCTTAGCCCGTGCGAATACCTGCTCGGTATCGCTCGCTTCTTGCAAAAGGTGCTTCATCTCGCCGAGGAGAACGCGAAGCTCTTTATTTTCGGACTTCAGCCGCAAAACTTCCGGACTCGGTCCGTCGGTCGAGGGAATATCGGCACTGTACGAAGACGCACCGGGGGTATATCGCGAACCGGGTGTCGCCCATTTGTTCGCAGGTTTCGGCGTAAAACTCGCGGCGGGTTCATCGGGAACCGAAGGCCCCGCGATCTGCGATGCGACCGAAGGCATGCGCAATTTACGGAGCATCTCTTCGGTGGAAGAGATGATGCTGCCAGTACTTGCGGTTTCTGCGGTCGATTGATTATCGATTGGCATCGCCGACGGAACGCCGAGCGGCGGCGGCGTGGAAGCCAGCAGGCGGCGGCGCAATTCGGCGGCAGAGATTGAGGGCGGCGGGTCGGGGGTATACTGGTTCGCCATCCGGGTGGCTCTCCTGGTAAAGTTCGTCTGGTGTCGGGCGGGCGGACCTAACGTGTAAACATTTCGAACCAACCCAATGAAGCCTAGATCGTCCACTGATCAAGTCAAGCCAAAACCGCCATATCGTCGCGCCGGTTCTACCGTTACGGAAGATTAACCCGTTCCGTTCGGATCGTGAAAACTGACACTCGCGTCGTGTCGGCGGGAATTCTCGCTGAGAATTGACGGTCAGGGTTTCCAACAATCCTATTGTGCTTTCGCATTTTGCGAAGTACCATCCGGTCTGTCACTAACATTTTCTCTCACGGAGGTCGCGCCGTGGTGGTGATCGCGATCAGCCGTTTGCGAGATTACTGGCTGACCTATCCCGACGCGGAAACCCCGCTTCGGGCATGGTACAAAGTCGTGCAAGCGGCCGATTGGGCGAAGTTCGCCGACATGCGGAAGACACTTGGAAATGCCAGTCTGGTCGGTTATTGCACAGTTTTTAACATCGCTGGGAATAAATACCGACTGGCTGCTCGGGTCCACTACAAAACCCGCACGGTGTACGTTCTTCGAACCATGACGCACGACGAATACGACGACCAAGAACAGTGGCAAGATGAGTGCGGCTGTCACAAACCGCCACCCCGCCGCAACAAGAAATCAGACCCGAAGCGGAGGACTTGACCTATGCCCACAACCACCCGCCGGCCGATTTCGGACACGTACTTCGAGCTTGTCCGTCGATTCCCGCTCGTGCGCATCGCCAACGATGACGAACTGGCCGACGCGCTGGCCACCGTGGACGACTTGCTCACGCAGGAAATGGATGCCGGGCAAGAGGCGTACCTTGATACGCTGTCCGCGCTGATTCACGTTTACGAGAATCAGCACCATGCGATTGCGGACGCCACACCCGCCGAAGTGCTTCGGGAACTGGCCGACGCAAACGGGTTGACCGGGGCCGCAATCGCACAGCGAACCGGAATTGTCCCGTCCACAGTATCCACACTGATGTCTGGTAAGCGACGACCGACCCCCGAGCAAATGACCGCCCTCGCAGCCTTGTTCCACGTCAGCCCGGTCGTTTTCCTTTCGTCGCCCCTCAAGCCAGTCTGAATTGTGTTTCGACGGGGTTTCATCCTTCGGCGCAGTTGAGAGTTGGTCGGATGTGGTGAATTCGGATATATTTGCCGCACTGCCTGCCTTCCCTTTC
>JANXNT010000597.1 GCA_025353985.1 Limnoglobus sp. | reverse complement strand
GTTCACGGGGTAAAACGCTTGAAATCCAAGGCTGTTTTTGACTGAGATTGCCTTAAAAGGTCGGTTTTGGACCGATTTTCAGCAACAGATACGCAAAAAGTCCTTAAAAATCGTCATTTGACCCCGTGAACGGTTACCATTCGTGCGATGCATTCCTCATTTCCGGTTGCACGCGCGTGGCGGGTTGGCGACACTGTACCCGCAAGGATTCTCTTCCCTATGGAGCGTTGCGATGTTACACGCTTTCAGATGGCTCGCTTGCGGCGTGTTTTTTTTCGCGGTTGCGGCTGCACTTGCGGCACCGGTACCCGTGGATGTCCCCAAGCCGAACGCGAAGCCGAAACTCATTGCGACGCTCGAAACCAAAACGCTTGCGTGGTCGGTGGCGTTCTCACCCGATGGCAAAACGCTGGTGTCGTCGGGCGGCGGCTACAACGGCCAACTCGGCGAGATGAAGCTATGGGACGTGAAAACGCACAAGGAACTGTACGCCGTCGAGGGCGAGAAATCGATTCGCTGGGCCGTGTTTTCGCCCGATGGCACGACCATCGCCACCGCCGAACACGACAACACCGCGAACCTGCGGGATGCCGCCACTGGTAAGGTGATTCGCTCGTTCAAGGGGCATTCATCGGGCCTCGATACCGTCGTGTTTTCGCCCGATAGCAAGACGATCGTCACATCGTGTTGGGACAAGACCGCGAAGATATGGAACGTCGATAAGGGCGAAGAAATCCGCACTCTCGAAGGCCATGCGAAAGAGGTTTACACCGTCGCGATTTCCCCGACCGGCAAGAGTATCGCGACCGGTTGCAACGACGGCACCGTGAAAGTATGGGATGCGGAAACTGGTAAGGAAACCACGACATTGCGCGGGCACACCGGCGTCGTTCACTCGGTCGCATTCGGAGCCACCGACGATTTGGTCGCCTCCGCGAGTTGGGACAAAACCGTGCGATTGTGGGAGAAAGGCAAGGAAAAAGCCGTCCTGAAAGGCCACACAGTCCAGGTGCTGGGCCTCGCATTTTCGAAGGATGGCAAGATGCTCGTGTCGGTCAGTGGCCGGTGGGGCGACGGCAAAGACGAAGCGGGGCCGGGCGAAATCATCCTCTGGGACGTGGCCACGATGAAGGAAATCTCGCGAATCGTCGGCCACGAAGATCGCATCTTCGCAGCCAACTTCTCCCCCGATGGCAAAACGCTCGCCACCGCCAGCATGGATAAAACCGTGAAACTCTGGGACGTGAGCGACCTGCGAACGGCGAAGTAGTGCGAGCCATACGAGCCACCCAGATGAATCCGGTGGCTCGTCGTCACGACGATGCACTGCGTTGCGAATAATGCGGAACCCTCGGTCAGACATCCAACTTCCCTTGGACGCCATCATCCATCGTCTTGCCAATCGCCGCGCCGATCACCATTTTGATCCCAGCTACCAAGCTGCCATGCTTTGTGTCCCAGTAAAAGCCATCGGCCGGTTCAAACTTGATCACCGTGATGCGGGGGTCGTCCACGCCTTCGGTGAACCAGGTGCGGAGGATCGGCTGCCAAAGCTCGGCGATCTTGACCCTATCGGTGGAAACGGTCGCCCGTCCGCTGAGGCTTAAGAAGCCCGCGTGAGTGGACCGCTGGAAATACAGCCGCACAGTCGGGTCGGCCACGACTTCCTGATTTTTGTGACTATCGTTTGCGCTCAAGAACCAAATGTTGCCGTCGTCGTCCACCTGCCGGACGTTCATCGGGCGGACTCCGCCAGATTCGCCGGTCGCTCCGGCGGTGCAGAAGAAGCAGTTTTCTGCGGCCGTGGCGATCTCCCTAATTGTTTCTACCGCCGCCGGTCCTCGCAAGTCTCGGCGATTCTCTTCGGACTGGTTTTGATCGATCGAGTTCACGAACGGTCTCCTCGGTTGCGTTGAAGAGTGACGACTACCACCGAACCAATTATTAGACGGAGCTAACTCGCACGGGCGAAATCAAATTGCGTGTCAGAAGTCGGGATTGTTGCTTGACCGTCTCCAGATTTCGATGTGGCGATCTCAGCCCATTCGCACGGCACGTGATGGTGGCGGGATCGGTGTACTGACGCCACACCGCTCGCCAAGAATAAGAGATTCTAGGCGTTATGCATGGCCAGGCTTAACCCTCGAACAGCGTGTAGTCGAGTGCTGCGGCGGCCCGCTCGACCAGCGGCCGG
>JANXNT010000591.1 GCA_025353985.1 Limnoglobus sp. | reverse complement strand
TCGTCCGCAGTTCGGCGGCCTTCTCGGTGTTCTTGTCGGCGAGATTCGTCACTTCGGTCGGGTCGGCGTGCAGGTCGTAAAGCTCCCGTTTCGCGTTCGGCAGTCGCGCTGCGTTCGGGACGATCAACTTCCAGTGGCCTGCAATCACCCAGCGATATTTCAGGCTCGCAACGGGGTTCTGGATGTCGATCGCGTTGTGTTCGTAAATCTCGCCAAACACCGCCTCGCGTTTGTTCACCGCGTCCGGAAGCAACAAGTTCACGCCGGGGAGTTTCGATTCCTGCTTCATTTCCAGTGCGGCAAGGATCGTCGGTACGATATCGATCGAACCGGCGAGAGCATCGGAGCGACCCGGCTTCACGTGGTTCGGCCAGCGGATGAGGATCGGCGTTCGCACCCCGCCGTCGTACTGCGACTGCTTCGATTTCGCCGCATACACCGCCGACTTCGGGTCTTGAATCCAGCCGTTGTCGTGCAAATAAATCACGATCGTGTTCTCGGCCTGCCCGGTTTTATCGAGGTGCCCGAGGAGTTCGCCGACGGTTTCATCGAACCATTCGCACATCGCCCAATACTTGCAAACGAATGGCGACTCGTGCTTTCCCTTGTACTTTTCAAATAGGCGTGCGGGTGGGTTGTGCGGTTGGTGCGGCATGATCGGCGCGTACCAGACGTAGAACGGCTTCCGGTCGGCCTTCGATTTGTCGATGAAGTCCGTGACGGCTTTCAGCCCTTCGCGGCCGATCTTCAACCCTTCATCGCCGTGGCGGCCGCCCTTTGCCGCGTCGCCGTGCGTCATGCCTTCGGTGAAGCCACCACAACGGCAGGCGTTGCCTTCCCACCACTTCCCCGATTGATGGCTGACGTAGCCGTTCGCGCCGAGGAGCTTCGCGAGGTTCGGCACTTTCTCGAAACCGGCGACCATCTTCGCACGTTCGGCGAGGTAGCGCGGATCCTTCATCGCCGCGCCGACGGTCAGCCCCACTGGCAATGGCGGATCGTTCGAGGTGATCGTGTGTTGATGCGGGTACAGCCCCGTAATCATCGTGGCGAGGCTGGCACGGCAGAGGCTGTTCGGCACGTAGCCGTGCGGGTAGACGAGCGATTGCGCCGCGAGTTGATCGAGGTGCGGCGTGGCGATGTGCGGATGGCCCATGAAGCCGTAATCGGTCCACGCTTGATCGTCGCCGATAATCATGACGACGTTCGGCGGGGCCGCGAATGCCGTTGTTCCGAACAGACACAGGGCTGTCACCACAAGTAAGAAACGCATCACTTCGCTCCTTTCGCGATCGCCAATTTCGCTTTGTGTTCCTTCACGATGTCCGCATATTTCGGGTCGGCGGCGAGGTTCGTCAGTTCGTGCGGATCGGTGGTGAAATCGCACAGTTGCACGCCCTTCGTGCCGTCGTCCCACTCGGTGTAGCGATAGCGTTCGGAACGCACGCTGTAGCCCATGAACCCGTTGCGGCTGACTTGCGTGATCGCCACTTTGTCCCATGCCTGTTTCGGGTCGTTCAGCAATGGCCGCACGCTTTTGCCCGTCAGTTCCTTCGGTGCATCGAGGCCGCAAAGGTCGGCGAGCGTCGGGTGCAGGTCGATCAATTCCACGGTGCGCGCCGTCGTTTGGCCGTTGGCTTTCGAGCGCGGATCGTAAACGATCATTGGGACGCGGGCAGAGTTTTCGAACAGGCTCATCTTCTGCCAGAGGCCGTGTTCGCCGAGGTGGTAGCCGTGATCGCTGATGAACACGACGATGGTTTTGTCCGCCAGTTTTTGTTTTTCGAGTTCGGCCACGACGAGGCCAACCTGGGTATCCATGAACGTCGTCGCGGCATGGTACGCCTGGAGTGCGAGGCGTCGTTGATCGTCGGTCATCGTGTCTTGTTCTTTTTTCGCGCTGCCGAACGCGGGCTTGGGGAGCACATCGCGGTGATCCTTCGGCACGTCGGGCAGTGTAAATTTCTCCGGCGGATACATAGCGAAGTACGCTTTCGGCGCGACGTACGGCGTGTGCGGACGGAAGAAGCCACACGCGAGGAAGAACGGGCGGTCCTTGTTTGCGGCAATCTGCGTCACGACTTCCGCCGCGATTTTGCCATCGGTGTGCTCCGCATCTTTGCCGTCCGAAGCGTGCCAACTGAGGCTGCCGCCGAACCGCCCGGAGCCTTTGCCCATCGGCGTCATGCTGAAAATCCGGTTCTGATCTTCGTCGTCTTTGTCGTAGCCTTTTGGGTTGTACACCTTCTCCCACGACGGTTCATCGTCGAGGCCATTCGTGCCAATCTGCCCCGGCACGCCGTAGTGATAGAGCTTGCCGACCCGTGCGACGAAGTACCCCGCTTTGCGGAACGTCTGCGGCAACGACTGTGCATCCGGCGTCGTTTTGCGGAACTGCGTTACGTTCTCGTAGATTTTAATTTGGTCGGGCCGCAACCCCGTGAGAAACGACGCGCGGCTCGGATTACAAAGCGGATATTGACAGTACGCGCGATCGAAGCGCACGCCCTTCGCCGCCAGTTTGTCGATGTTCGGCGTCTGTCCCTTCGCACTGCCATAACAACTCAGTGTCTGGTTCGTGAGGTCATCGCTAACGATGAACAGCACGTTCATCTTCTCCGCCGCCACAACGGGGAACCCGAGTGCAAGAATCGCAAGCGAAAGGGAGAGTCGCATAGGATTTTCCAAGATAGGGATTTCGTTTAGCCGCGCAGCGCAGGCTCTGCGCTGCGAAGCGCGGGGCGTTGACAGTCGCTACGAGCCAACAGCGACAGACGGCGCGGAGTGATCGACACTTGTTGTCGAAAAATGAATCTTCAAATCTTCGAGGCTAGGAGCATTTTTCGCGATTGCTTCAATCGCCATACTCATGACAACGCTGGCGATCTGGCTCGGCGATGGCGTCGATCCTGGCTTGGCGATCTTCGACGCGATTTCTTCGAGCGATTTCCAATCGCGATTGCTCACGGGAATTTTCACTCGTTTGTCGATTCCTTCAAGACCCGGCCGCCCACCCGTCGACTGACGGCGACTTTCGAGACTTGCCATCATTGCCAGAAATAGTGCGGACCGAGGGTTAGTCAACTCGTCCACCGTAATAGGTTGCGCACCGATTTCGGCCGCAAACGCAGCCGGTTCGAGTCGCTCCGCTTTAATCCCCGTCGTACGGATTCGCGTCGCCTTTTTGCCCGTCGTTCGGATTCGCGTTGTCATGGCAGCACCTCTTGCATTAGTAATCGGTGTAATCAATTACGTAGGCTTCCGAATCGAA
>JANXNT010000552.1 GCA_025353985.1 Limnoglobus sp. | reverse complement strand
CCGACGCGCCGAGAAACATCCGTCGCGACAAGCGATGATCCAAAGACGTACAAAGCGGCGTCATGGTAATGTTCCGTTATTAATGGTTGATGCCAAACTCTGTCGATGCGAGTAATGCCCATATTAATTGGCGGATGCCATCCCCGCGTAGTTCGCCGGTTCGCGCCGCCAGGAAATCTCGCACCGTTGCGGTTTCCTCGTTCGTTGGCATTCGCGATAAGACTGCCACGTAGAGTTCGTTCGCCAGCGTTTCCGGGTTGTCGATCTTCGAGAGTCGTTCGGATAAATTGCCGGGCTTTGGCCGAAGCAGTTCGAGGATGTCCTTATCGTGCAGCAGAAACAGCGCCGCTTTCAGTGTGGGCGCGACTTCGTCTTCCGGCTCGCGCGGCGAATTGGCGAACGTTCGCAGGAACTTCGCCCGCAGCGCATCCACCGGCTTCGTGCCGGTGGCGGTCAATGAGCTGGCGTACAGTTGGTCGGCGGTCAAACGTCGCTCGATGGCGATTGCGAAGCGTTCCGGTTTCGCATCGGAGATGCCTCGCGACGATCGCTGATAGGTGGCTGTCAGTAGGATTTCGCGGATGAGCCATTTCAAATCGAACGATTTCGCAACGAACTCCGCCGAGAGTTGCTCGAGCAGTTCCGGGTGCGATCCAGGGTTGCCGGCATGTTGCAAATCGAGCGGGTGAATCAGCCCGCGGCCGATGAACGCGAACCAGACGCGATTGACAATATTCCGTGAGAAATCGCGATTTTTCGCAGTCGGAAGTGCTTCCGACAGGGCCACGAGCGTACGGAATTTCGGTACGCCAGGGTCGTTCGTTTTGCGGTCGGGCTTTGTCGCGAACTCCTCGCCCTTCGCGAATTGCGGGATCGTCACCATCGCGTCGCCGGGCAGCGCGGGGGCGGTCATCATTTCGACTTTGGTGAACACCGATGCGAAGGTGACTTTGTCCGTGGTCGGCTTTTCACCGACGAGCATCGCCTTCGAATCGGCGAGGATCGCGTTCCGCAAAAAGGCGTGCAAACCTTGAAAATGCTGCTGCTTATACGCATCGACCGTGAGGTGATCGTGGCACTCGCAACACTGGAAATTCTTGCCCAAAAACAAGCGCCCGACGTCGCGCGTCAGCCCCGAATAATCGACGGGGTTCTGACCGTAATTCTCCAACCGCTTCGCGATGAAGAACGACGCCCCACGGTTCGCGACATCGCACGCATCCGCACGCAGCATCTCCTTCGCCATCGCATCCCACGGCTTGTTCGTCGCAAACGATGCCTCAAGGTACTTCGTCCAATCCGCATGATCGCCAAGACGCTCCATGAGCATCACGTGGAACAAGTCCGTCATCCGTTTCGGGTAGTCGGCTCCCGTCAGTAACGCATCGATCTTGGCGGTCCGCTTCACGGCGCTTTTGTCGGCAAGAAACGATTGCAGTTCCGCAGACGTCGGGATTCGCCCCACGAGATCGAGCGTGACGCGGCGAAGGAACTCGGCATCGTCCGCAGCCGCCCCAACCGCCGTTTTCGCAATGCGGGCATCAATACGAACGTGCGCAGGGTCCGCCGCATTCGCGGCCATCGCAACAAAGATCGACGCGAACGCAATCCGGAACGTGTTCATTGGGTTCGTTAACTGGGAGGGGTGGGTGGTAGTGAGAGAAGCATACCCGAACGCACAAGCCAACGCAAATCTGCCAACCAAGTTCAAACCAGAATCTGAGCATCTGCCGCGCGGCAGATCGCTGTAAATAGATCGTCGAGTTGGCGGTCGAACACGGTGCGGAGGTCGAAGAGCACGCAGGCATCTTGCACGCGACCTACGACGGCGGGCGTTGCGGTTCGTAGCCGCGTGGCCATCGCGCTTTCCGAGTGATGGTGGGCTGTCACTGCCACCACAACTGTTGGCAGGGATTCATCGGGCAACGAACCGCCGCCGACGTAGGCGATATTATCATGCACTTCGACCGATGACAACGCACTGACACTCCGCAGTCGTTCGGCGAACGCTTCGGCACGGGTTCGCAGTTCGTGAAGTGGCATCGTCAGCATTCGCAGCGTGGGAATCTCGCGCAATGCCACCACGGGGTCACGGTACAGCCGCAGCGTCGCTTCGAGTGCGGCGAGCGTCATTTTGTCGAGGCGAAGTGCGCGCATCATCGGGTCGCGTTCGATGCGTTCGATCCAACTCTTTTTACCCGCGATGATGCCGACCTGCGGGCCGCCGAGGAGCTTGTCTCCGCTGAACAGTGCCACGTCGGCCCCGGCGCGAATGCCTTCCGTAATCGGCGGTTCGCCATCCAGCCCGTACTTCGCAAAATCGACGACGGCCCCGCTGCCCACATCGTCGATCACGGCGATATTCTGCTTGCGGCCCAGTTCGACAAGTGCTTCGATGCCGACGGTTTTCGTGAAGCCCCGCACGCGAAAGTTGCTCGTGTGAATCCGCATGATCGCGCCGGTATTCGGGCCAATCGCGGCGGCGTAATCGCCGATGCGGGTGATGTTCGTCGTGCCGACTTCGCGAAGTGACGCCCCGCTGACAGTCATAATATCTGGGATGCGAAAACTCCCGCCGATCTCGATCAGTTGCCCCCTTGAGACGATGACTTCTTTGCCCATCGCCAGCGTTCGCAGCACGATCACCGTTGCGGCCGCGCAGTTGTTGACGCACGTCGCGGACTCCGCACCGGTGATTCGGCACAAGCCATCGCGCACGTTATCTTGCCGCGACGATCGCTTCCCCGTGCCCAGGTCGAGTTCGAGATTGAGGTAACCCCGCGCCGCTTCGTACGCTGCGAGCGCCGCCGATTCCGCCATCGGCGATCGGCCGAGATTGGTATGCAGCACGATGCCCGTCGCGTTAATGACGGTGCGAATCGTCGATCGGTTGTCTTCGGCTAATCGTGCGATCACCCGCGATACGAGAGCATCGACATCGTTTGCGATCGTTTCTCCGACGACGATTTTTTGGCGAAGGGCATCGATTTCCGCTCGCACGGCAGTCGCAATCGTTTCGTGCGCATAGTCGCCACGCACTGCGACGAGTTGCGGATGTTCGAGCACGATGGCAACAGCGGGGAGCAGTCGGAAGGGGTTTTCGTTCATGTCACGATGCCGCCACGGTGCCGACGAATCGACGCAGGAACTTCATGCTGGCATCGACATCGGCACGGCGATTATCGCCGGTTTCGCGCTCGATGCACAAGTAACCGCGATAGTCGATCGACTCGAGCGTCGCCAAATACGCGATCCATTCGATGTCCCCGTCACCGACGGGCACTTCCACTGGCACGCCGCTCGTGCTCGCTTTTCGCGCGTCCCGCGCGTGGCTATGGATGATCTTCCCACGAAGTGCCAAAAGGCTTTCGAACGGGTCGAAGCCGTTCATGAGGAAGTTCGCCGGGTCGAAGTTAATGCACAAACTCGCGGTGTCGTAACCGTTCAGATATTCGAGCAACGTGCTGCCCGAATCGAGGCCGCCATCGAGCGCGACGAGCGTTCCCGAACGGTCGCCGAACCGCGCAAGTGCGGAGAATGCATCGCGCAAGTGCAAGGCCCGCGCGGCGAGCGGGTCGGTCGGCACCTTGGGGCAGGGCACTACCACTTTCCGCGCGCCGAGGTCGTACGCCAGTTGCATGACGGCCTGAATCGATTCGATGCGCGGTTGCAAATCTTCGGGGCTATCGAGGCCACGGCGGAGCGGGCAACCGAGTGCGGTGAGTTCGAGGTTGAACGAGCGCAGCAAGTTGCGAAACTCGCGTCGTCCGGTTTCGCCCAAGCGATCCGGCGCGATGTCGCCGACGCCGTTGAGTTGCACGCCCTCGGCACCGATTTCCGATGCGTGCGCGATCGCCTGCCGGAGCGGTAGCCCCAACGATTCCAGTACGATTCCAAGTTTCAGTCGCTTCATGGCACTTTCGCGTTATTCGAGAACCGGTACCCGCGTACCCAGCATCTCGCTGAATGGCCGCACGAGTTTGCGGAAGTCGGCCGTCGGTAGATGCACCGTATCCCAGCGTTCGCTTCGCCGTCGCATTCGCTCTTGGTACGCACGCACTTCGATGCCGCGCATCAGATAATACGCATCGCGAAAGACGAACAAATCGGTCGTGTCGTCGGGCAACGCGTACGGCGGCATGATCTGATAAACGAACGCCAGTACGCCGCGATAGCCGGTGCCCAACACTTCGGCCCAACGAATCAGGCCATCGATGTCTTCGCGTTCGGCCCAGTTCTGCCAGACTTTTCGCGGCTTCGCAATCGCACCTCCGGGGAAGCGTCGCCCTTTGACATCGACGACGAGCCGGGCATCGTGTGGGCCAACGATGATGAAGTCGAGGCTCTTGACGTCAGTATCGCCGAGCATCGTTCGCCGCGCTTCATCGACGGCAATGAAGCCGATCCCGCGATCGCGGAGATAGGCTTCGAACGCCGCTTCGTAGTGGTTGTCGCGTTTCATATCGGTCAACCCAGAATCGCCCGGACACGCGGGACCAAGTCGCTGATAGCCACCGTGGTTTGTTCGGTTTTCAGTAGGTCTTTGACGTTCGCAGTACCATCCGCGAACTCTTTTGAACCGGCGATGATCGCCACGCGGTAGCCGCGTTTCTCCGCGTACTGGAACTGCGTACCGATCTTTTTCACGTCGGGATACACCTCGACGCCGATGCCCGCTTTCCGCAATTGCGACGCAAATTGTAGGTAGCCCGGCAAACGGCCCGCTTCGAGTTGGAACACGATCACCGGTGCCGGTGTCGCTTGCCCGCTGAGCCACGGGTGCTTCAATTCTTCCATCGCGGCGAGCAATCGATCGACCCCGAGCGATGCCCCAACGCCTGGCAGAACTTGCTTCGTGTACAGGCTCGCGAGGTTGTCGTATCGGCCACCCGAACAGACGCTGCCGATGCTTGGGAGATCGCTGAGGAACGTCTCGTAAATCGTGCCGGTGTAATAATCGAGGCCACGCGCGATGCTGAGATCGATGGCGATGCGTTCGTCGGAAATGCCAACGGACTGGGTCGCTTGCAGCAGTTCGCGCAATCGCGATATGCCTTCCATCGCCTTCGGGTTCGGCGAACTTTCGAACGAACGCGCGACGGTATCGAGGATCTCCGCGTTCGTGCCTTTCGTCTCGGCGAGTGCCAACACTCGCGACGCTTGTTCCTCGGTCACGCTCGCTTCGCGCACCATCTCTGCAATCACCGCATCGCGGCCGATCTTCGGCAACTTGTCCAGCGTTCGCAACAGCGGCCCCGATTTATCCGCAACGCCGATCGATTCGAGCAGGCCATTTAATAGCAGTCGATTGTTGATCCGGATGCAGAACCGCTCGAACCCGAGTGCGACGAACAAGTCGTGGATGACGAGTGCCACCTCAATGTCAGCGGCATTCGACGTGGTGCCGATGGTGTCGAAATCGCTCTGCCAGAACTCCCGGTATCGGCCTTGACCCGGTCGTTCGCCGCGCCACACCGGCCCCATCGCGTAGCGTTTGAACGGCGTGCCGAGTTCGGGAATCTGCTTCGCGGCAAAGCGGGCGAATGGCACAGTTAGGTCGAACCGCAGCCCCATCTCTTCGCGCTCTTGTTTGGCACCCCGGACGCGGTAAACGAGCTTGTCGGATTCGTCGCCACCCTTGCCCAGAAGCACATCAAGACTTTCGGCGGCAGGCGTGTCGATCGGGGCGAAACCGTAGGAACGGTACACGTCTCGCGCGGTTTGCAAAACCTTTTCGCGGGGGATCATCAGGTTCGGCGGGTAATCGCGGAAACCGCTCATCGTGCGCGGTTCGATCAACTTGGACACAGATTACTCCCGTTCTCTGATCCCTCGCTTGCGCGTCGGGCTAACAAAACCAGAACCCTCGCTTGCGCGTCGGGCTAACAAAACCAGAACCCTCGCTTGCGCGTCGGGCTAACAAAACCAGAACCCTCGCTTGCGCGTCGGGCTAACAAAACCAGAACCCTCGCTTGCGCGTC
>JANXNT010000544.1 GCA_025353985.1 Limnoglobus sp. | reverse complement strand
CGACCTGTCTTCGATTTCTTCTGAAAAACGCTGAGAACGTAGACGATATCGGCGAACTTGACCGTGTAAATTGCACGGTAAGTGCTGCCTAATTCGGCTTCGACCACTTCCAAAACTCCCGCTCCGCCGAACCCTTTTAGTGGCTTGGCACCGGGATGTTTCTTTCCGGTCTGAGCGTCGTAAATCGCTTGTCCAAAGACTTGCCTGACTACCTTCGGGAGCTTTTGGATTTCCTTATTGCTTGCGCCCGCCCACCCAACTGGTTTGCTTACAGGCAGAACATCTTCGTCGTTCATATGGTCAATTATGCCTTTTCAGGCATCCCTTTACAAGTTGAATTTTGGCCGCGACTCGGAAATCATTCCACGACGATACTACAGGCGCAGGCAGGATATCTACCGTGGTCACTGGTGGTCCCGCGACTCGGAAATCATTCCACGACGATACTGCAGGCAACACGCGGTTGAGTTCTGGCTGCGATTCGGAAATAAGTCGCTGGCCTCGGTTTTGCCCGATTGGGAGTGTATCGCATCCCTGAAACCCCTTTCTCACGGTCGGGAACGCACGGATTATGACAGACAGACCCGAAATAATGCAACTTTACGGAGGGTGTTCGGTGTTTTTAAGACTGCACAGAATTTATGCAACTTGTTTCCTGCAATGACTTTACGGATTTTAAAATATGGCTAGCTCGCGGTGCCGGACATGACTGGCTCACCAGCCGACTATCGAAAGAAATATTTGGCGACGTGTTGGGCACTCACGTATCGCGTCGCTCGCCTACGCCTTTTTTACCCCGCCAGTGCCTCGAAGAGGCCGCGGATTTCGTCGTCGATTTCGTCTTCGCTGGCGACGGTTTCGGCGACTTCAGCTCGTAGTAATTCGCGGTAGCGTTTGCGCATTCGATGGGCCGCCTGACGGAAGGTGGCGAACGACACGCCCATTTCCGTTGCGGTCCGTTCGTACGATTCGTCGGCGTGTTTGCCGGCGAGGAACGGTTTCAAATAGTTGAAGTCTGTGGCTTTCCCTTTGTCCGCGAACTCTTTCGCCAATCGGCCGACGACGAGTTCGAGCAACCGTACGGCCCAGGCGCGGTCGAAGATTTTCTCCGGCGTGAGTTCGTGCGCTGGCTCGAAGCGGAGTTTCGATTCGCCGTCTTCGATGTTCAACGACACGATTTTGCGATTGCCGCCACGCTTTTGCGCGTGCTCGTGATCCCACTCGTTGGCGAGGAAGTTTTGCATGGAAACGAGCAGGAACGAGCGGAATCGCCCGCGTGACGGGGCCGCATGTTCGAGGGCGTGTTTCTCGATCAGCCGTGCGAAGAAACTCTGCGTGACATCTTCGGCACGTTCGGGGTCGATGCCCTTTTTCCGCAAGAAGACATAAAGTGGGTACCAATAGCGTTGGCACAGGAATGCCAGCGCATCGCGTGCGTCGGAGCCGTCGGCTTTACCCGCGCGGAGGACGATGCTCCAGTGTGTCGAGGTGAAATCGCTGCGTGGCATCCGGGCATTGTAGCTACGGGTTGCGCTTCGGCTGCCGAAGGCGGTCGAAGTGCAACCCGTGGATGCCGGTATTCCGGTTCGCTTAGCAGGTTTTGTTGCCGCCATTCGGGTTGGCCACGTAATTGCCCATACCGCCACCGATTGGCAGCGGCTGGACGACGACGACGATAATCGGCGGCGGCGGTGGTGGCGGCAACGGCACGCCGAGACTCGGTGCGGATAAGTTCGTGCGGTCTTCGAGCGACATCACGTTCAACTTCAGAGTAAACGCCATAGCAAACCCCATGTGTGGTGAATCGCGACGGGTCTACGAGGGGTGAGGGTCCAGCCGTAGGTAGTCGCATGATTAATCGTTATAACCCTCACGGTTTGTCTAGCACGCATTTTTATGAGGTGCCAAACTTTGCACGAAAAAGAGCAAGTTCGCGTGGCATCGCAATGATTGTCGCACCGCAAACGTCGCGCCACAGTCGCGATCCGATGCATGGATTGCATCGAATTCTGCATTTCCTGGCGACCACGACATTATGAGAACAAATCTGCACTAGCTTTCATGAAGGTTTGCCCATTGGATTGCCGTTGCGAGGTATGCGGTCGTGACGATGTCACACACAGAAGGTCGTTCGACTCCCGATGAACCGACCTCGGTCATCGCCCGCAAATCCGAAACCGAATCGGATTCCGTAGATGTGGATGCGCCGACGGCAAAACTGTTGAACCTGCTCCTGCCAGTCGAACCGCCGAGCACGATGGCGGAGTCGAATTTTCCGATGCACACGGATCGCATGGTCACGGCGATGTTGGCGATGCCGAAGCCCGGCGAGACGGCGTACGGTTTCCAAC
>JANXNT010000529.1 GCA_025353985.1 Limnoglobus sp. | reverse complement strand
GCTCTTCCGATCTGATCGTGCAGTTCCTCGAAGACAACAAGAAAGTACCGACCCGCTACGACGTCGCACGCAACGATCAACTGTTACCGAACGAGTCGCAGTTCCCCGCGTTGCCGCCGAGACCGGCACCCGATGAAGCGGGCCCCCGTAGCGAAACCGACGACACGTTCGATGCGTTCCTCGCGGCGCGTTCGTGGTACGTGGCCTCCCGCGAATTTATCCCGCCACCGCCGCCCGACCGGATGCCGACCGGCTTCACGGAACTGCAAGGAAACGACAAGTTCCGCTACCGCGTTCCGAAACAGCCTATGTTAATTATCTTCCGCCAAGGTGCCGCCCGGGCCCAATCGTATCTTGCCGAACGCCTCACAAAAGAAGGCTGGTTCGACCGCACCACGAAGTGGTACCCCGACGAACGCGCCGACCAAGATGCCGACCTGTGGTTCAATCGCAACAGTGGCGATAGTGGCTACGGCGAAGGACTGCAAACCGCACGCGCTTCGAAGGCCGAGTGGGAGAAGACGTACTCGTTGTGGAAGACGCACGGCGAAGAAAACGGCCTGCAACTCGACCAAGCGACGCTGATTCGCTTCAACACGCTGGCGCAGCGAATGACCGATGAGCAAGCGATGCGGTTCGCGAACTATACCGACGAACAACTGCTTCAAGTTCAGATCGCTCCGGAACAAGTGAAAGCTCGGAATCGGCTGCGTTTCTACGAACAGAACCGCCAAGTGACGAACTTCGAGTTCTTCTTGAATTCCTCGGAGGCGGAGCAACAACAGGACACCGTGAATGCCCGCAAATTGTTGTGGGAAGCCGAGCAAGCCGATAAGGCGGCCGATAAAGTGCGTGCCGCTGCCGGATACGCTAAGGGGCTAGCGGCGTGGCGTCAGGTGTTACTGAATTACAAGTCGTTCCACCGTTCGGGATCCAACCAAAAGGCCGAGGAAGACACTTACGAGTATCACTTGGCACTCGTGCGGTTGATCGAGCAAAGCCCGCGCGTCGACGTGATGGCGAGGAATCGCTCGCTCGCGATTCGTAGCGTCATTCCGGGTGTCGACGACGAAGAAATTAAAGGCTTCCTGTCGCGGGATATCGCCGAGCGCGAAGCCTGGGTATTGACCGCGATGGCCGACCCGCGAGTACAATCGCGAGCGGACCAGATTTTGCGGGACAGCAAAACGGATGCGACGTTGCTCACGAAATATTCGTCGATGGCCCAAGGCCGCGAGGCGATTGTTCGCGAACTGGTCGAAAGCAAAGATTACGAATGGTTACCGGAATATATGTCCGACCTCAAGGACGATACGAACCGTTGGGTTCGCGATGATGTCCGGAAGTCTGTCCGCGACCGCGTGAAGCCCAAGAACTCCCAACAGGCCCCGGCCCCGGCGATGCAGAAGTAATCTGAGAGATCGGCAAAATTCACCACCCGGCTTTCGGCACCGTTGCCCCGAGCCGGGTGTTCGCGTAAACAGCATTTAGAAAATGGCACCGTTCACAGAGTGAAACGCTTATGGCTTCCGTTGTTCTTGCAGTTCTTGCCCACCCCGATGATGCGGAGTTTCTTTGTGCGGGAACGCTCGTTCGGTTGCAGCGGGAACACGGTTTCGACGTCCACATCGCGACGATGACACCAGGCGACTGCGGTTCGGCGGAATACGGCCCCGAAGAGATCGCCCGCATTCGCCGCGCCGAAGGGGCCGCTGCTGCGCGTGCAATTGGTGCGACGTATCACTGCCTCGAAGAACGCGATTTGCGAGTGATTTACAACGAAGCTGTACTGGAGAAAGTCACTCGGCTCATCAACCGCGTCGGTGCAAACATCGTCCTCACGCACAGCCCGGACGATTACCACCTCGACCACGAACAAACGAGCAAAATCGTACGCGCAGCAACCTTCGCCGCCCCGATACCGAATTTCCTTCACGGCCGCCACGAACACCCACCAATCGATTCGATTCCGCACACGTACTATTGCGATCCGCTCGAGGGCAAGGATTTTTTCGGCCAGAAGATCGTACCGACCTTTCGCATCGATATCTCGACGGTGATCGACGAGAAATCGCGAATGCTCGAATGCCATGAAAGCCAACGGAACTGGTTACGCAAACACCACGGCGTCGATAGTCTGGTCGATTCGATGAAGACGTGGGCGGCCGAACAAGGGCGTTCCGCTGGTGTCAAATACGCCGAAGGATACCGCCAACACCTCGGGCACAGCTACCCGCAAAACAACCGACTCGCCCAACTTCTGAGTGCCCGATGACCGGATTCGTGTGT
>JANXNT010000497.1 GCA_025353985.1 Limnoglobus sp. | reverse complement strand
TTCTTGCGACGGGTCGGGATAGCTTGGCGGCGTTCCCCGACCCGTCGCGTTTTTATGTTGGCGAAGTTCGTTGATAATTGGCGTGTGAGTTTCCAGATCGTCGCTCATTCGTCCGCTCCCGTTTCAAAGGTCGGATTTGCGGCGAGCCAGACGTAGGCTTTCGCGGCATCGAGTAACTCCCAGCGGATATTCCGGCGTGAGTGAGCAATCGCACGGGTCGATTTCACGAACCCGGCGTCGCGGATGATTCCGGCCCGCGCCAGCGCGCCAGGCACCGAACCGAAGGCTTTGGGATTCGCGGATGGCGGTAGCGGAACGACGGCGCGAACGTCGTCGATTGTCGCGAACCCCGATTCGAGAACCTTCAACAGCAACGCACGGCGGGCCGCGATTACCAGCGGTTCGGAGTGCGTTTCAAACAGCGAGTGCGCGTATCGCTTTCTCGCTTCGCCGACGTGCGATTGATCGCGTAGATTAGCCATAACGGTAAGACTCCATGCGACGGGTCGGGGCGATGCTTCCAGGCGTGCCCCGGCCTTTTGCGTTAGCGTTGGTGTTGGGACGGATGTTTGAGGATGGCTTTGCGGGCTTCCCAACTTTCGCGGTCGGGTGCCCCGCAAGCGAGCCATTCGCGGATTTCATCGACGTTCCAGACGACGCGGCCACCGATCCGAATGGCCTTCGGCAACTTGCCCGATGCATCAAGAGTGCGGATCGTGCGAACCCCACAAGAGAGCAACGGGGCCAGTAGCTTCGCATCGACGACAAACGGCTTCAGCCGACGGCGTTTGCGAGCCGGATTGAGCGGGCGAATGGGAAGGACTTCAGCAGTCACGGGCGGCCCCCTTCGCCTTTATCAGCCGGATAGGAAGCTCGCTTGCGAAACGCACAACGATTCCCTGTTCGGCGAGCCAGCCACGCGCTAGGCATTCGAGCAATTCGTCCCCCGCTTTGCGTGCAGCGAGCAGGGTCACAAACAAGAAGGGCGGGTCAGTCGGTCGAGGGTCAGGTGTTGCTTTTGGCATGTTACACCCCTTTCAAAATAACTGCGGTCGGTAGGAATAAACCGACTTTGCAAACGAAAACGGGCCGGTTTCCCATTGGAAAACCAGCCCATTTGCGATTTTGAGATTTTTCGAGTTTCATTCCGACCGGTCGGAATCCG
>JANXNT010000486.1 GCA_025353985.1 Limnoglobus sp. | reverse complement strand
TGAATCATGTCCGCCGCTTTCGCCATTGATTCCGCATCGGTAGGCTCATTCAACACCGCCCAAACCTGCCCGCGGTTGAGCACGTACCAGATGCGGCGATCGTTGTACCCAACCACGGGGTAAATGAACGCGCGCTGGTCGCGCGATTTCCGCAACAACGCCAATCGCTGATCGAGCCATTCGAGGTCGGCCAATTTATCCCGGGTTGCCGCCGCTTTTTCGTAAAGACACGCCACTGCGGCTTCTTTCATTTCGCGCAAAAGATCGTCGAGAACCGAGCGATCGTTGCCATCGAGGAAGCTTCGTGCCCGCTTGACCGCCTTGTTGTAATTGCGTCGCGTCGTCAGGCCCGCACACGGTCCGAGACACGTGCCAAGTTCGTAGCGCAAACACGCCGGGGTTCGCACCTGTGGGAAGAGTTCGCCCTGTTCGGGAAATGCGAGCAACTGCTTTGCCGCACAATCGCGTAGCAGGAACCATTCGTTGATCCGCCGCACCGCATTTTGCGAGCGATCTTTACCGACGAACGGGCCGTAACAGGCGATTTCCTTGCCATTCGTTACGCGAGTGACATACGCATACGCCGCCTGTTCGCGACCGAGGCAGATGTAGCGATAGCGCTGCCGTCCCGGTTGGCCGAGAACGTTGAAACGCGGGCGGAAAAGCTGAATTAACTCGAGTTCGCGGAGTAGGGCCGTGAGTTCGTCGACCGCGAATTCCCAGACGAGCGTCTTCGTGTGTTTGAGGATGCGCCCCGCTTTCGGGTCGCGGCTCTTGGTGCGAAAATAGCTGAGTAACCGCGTGCGCAGGAGTTTCGCCTTGCCGACGTAAATCACGCGGCCATTGGCGTTGAGCATCGCGTAAACGCCGGGCCGCTTCGGGGCTTCGGTCCGCACTTTTTCGCGAAGATCTTTGAGCGATTTCACGCGAACACGGTGCGCGCCGGGCACTTCCTCGTTCGGGTGAAAACGACTCGGGCCAAACCCGTCGAACGATTCCGAATCGAACAGATCCTTTCGCGGGGCGATTCCATTCGTGCGTCGGTGTGGCATCCGGTTCTCTGAGTGATCGCGGCCCGTGCCGCTGAATAGCAATTATAACCGGAGCGTGTCGGGCTTCAATACGATACGATGCCGTTCGCGTAGGGATGAAGGGAATTTAATGAACATAACAATTCTGCCGGATTTGTTGAAACGCATTGATCGGCCGCGCTAACATCTGACGTGCTCGATAAAAAAGTTTTATCGACACATCATGTCAGGAGAATCTCCATGAAGGTCAAGTTGTTCGCAGCCGCCGTGCTGTCGATGGTGTTCGTGTTCGGCACCGCCGTCCGCTCGGCAGACGAAGAAAAAGACATCGTCGACACCGCAGTCGGTGCGAAGATGTTCACCACGCTGGTAACCGCCGTCAAAGAAGCCGGCCTGGTCGAGACGCTCAAGGGCAAAGGTCCATACACGGTGTTCGCACCCACCGACGAAGCGTTCAAGAAGCTCGGCGAAGAGACGATCAAGAAAGTGCTCGCAGACAAGGAACTTCTGAAGAAGATCCTGCTCGCACACGTCGTCGAAGGTTCGGTCATGGCCGAAGAAGTCGTCAAGCTCGACGGCAAAGAAGTGAAGACGATCCAAGGCACGAAGTTCATGGTTTCGACCAAGGACGGCGTCAAGTTGGGCGAAGCCAAAGTCGTCAAGACCGACATCAAGTGCAGCAACGGCGACATCCACGTGATCGACACCGTCCTGATGCCAGCCAAAGAATAAGTGATCTCGCAGTAATAAATGTGGTGCGATAGGAAACTTCCCATCGCACCACATTTTTTCAGTCGCGATCTATCAATTTCCGATGACACATCTTTCAATTTTCGACCCGCACCGCAATTCCGATCTTGTTAGCCCGAAGCGCCAGTTTTGAAGTTGAGCTGTTTACGATCCGTGCGTAGACAACAGACAATCTTCAATCTTCGAGCCTGAATGGCTCGTTCTGCCAGCCCAAGGCAAAGCCTTGGGGACCGTCATTCTTCACGATTCGGCCCTGAAAGTGGCCGTTCAGACCTCCACCCATAAATCGAGCCTCTCCTCAAAAAGGATGGTTCGGATTGTCACAATGGATCGCTCGGGCGATGCACCCTGAACGGACCTTTCAGGCCCGATGGTGTTGTGACA
>JANXNT010000470.1 GCA_025353985.1 Limnoglobus sp. | reverse complement strand
ACCCGCGTCGCTTTAGATCGGTCACCAATGCCGCCGACGGTTTGTCGACTTCGCGGCAGCGATCCGGCAATTCTTGTAGAATGCCCGCGTGATGGTCCCAATTTTGCCCAGTGTTCCAGAGTTGCACGTAGCGCACACCGCGTTCGATGAGCCTGCGTGCGATCAGGCAGCGCGTGCCGTAGTCCTTCGTTTTCTCGTCGTCGATGCCGTACAACGCGAGCGTTTCCTTCGATTCCTTCGAGATGTCGAACGCTTCCTTGGCGGCAAGTTGCATCTTGGCGGCCAACTCGTAACTGGCCATTCGTGCTTGCAAATCGGATTCGCCGGGTCTACCAACACTGTGCTCGCCGTTGAGTTGCCTCAGCAAATCGAGCTGCGCTTTTTGCGGTTCGCCTTTCAGAAAATCGGGCGGGTCGAGGTTCGAGATGCGCGGCTCGCGCGGTCGTGCCACGGTTCCCTGATACAGGCTCGGCAGCGGGCCGTTCGCCCAGTTTTCGCCGCCGATGAGTGGCAGGCCACGCGGGTCTGTCATTGCGACGAATGCGGGTAGTTCTTGCGTCTCGCTACCGAGGCCGTACGTCAGCCAACTGCCGAGCGTCGCCCGCCCGCCGACGCCCTTGCCGCAGTTCAAGGCGTACATGCTCGGTAAGTGGTTATTCACGCCCGTATACATGCTGCGGATCAGGCAGATGTCGTCGGCAATCCCGCCGATGTGCGGAATGATTTCCGCCATCTCGGTGCCAGATTTTCCGTAGCGTTTGAACTTCCACGGTGGCCCCATCACCTTGCGGCTAGCTTGTGCCGGGTTGTCGTAATTCACCTCGCCGGGGAAATCTTTGCCGTCGAGTTCTTTCAGCTTGGGCTTATAATCGAACAGCGAAATCTGACACGGCCCGCCGATCAGGAAGATCGAGATCATCGCCTTCGCTTTGGGCGCGAAGTGTGGCTTTCGCGGCAGCAAGTCGAACGTTTGCGGTTCGAGGTCTGGCTTACCCGGTTCGGCCGCCATCAAGCCATCGCGCCGAAGCAGATCGGCCAACCCGAGCGTTCCGAGTCCGAACGCGCCCGAATACATAAAATGCCGACGCGAGCAAAGCGAGTTCATCTGGTGGCCTCCGGTGGAATCGGGATGGTTCTTCGAGCCAAATCAGATGGCCGCAGGTTTCAAACCGTGCAACATTTTTATTTCGGAGTGAGGCTCACAAAAGCCTGGTTTTCCGGCCTGAAGGGTCGGTTCTAACAGCCCAAGGCAAAGCCTTGGGTACCCGCCACACCCACAACCGGCCCTGAAGGGGCCGTTCAAGGGCAACCCTGCAAAGACTGAGTTGGTACCGTGGATTTGCAACAAATGAGTTCTCACGAGCGTTGGACCTTGAACGGCCCCTACAGGGCCGATCGGCATTTGCACATCGGTACCCAAGGCGTTGCCTTGGGCTGACAGAACCGACCTTACAGGCAGGAAGACGGACATTTGAGAATCAAATCAGTACAGGATGTCCCGGTAAACACCATCAACCGCAACCTCACGTCATCTGGGTGCCGCCCCATCCCATTTGCGATTCCCCGTTTCTTCACGGCGCGCGATCGCGTT
>JANXNT010000456.1 GCA_025353985.1 Limnoglobus sp. | reverse complement strand
GCATCATCGAACCTTCGCCGCTCGCCGTACGTACGCCAATCGCAGGCTCATCATCGATCTTCTCGAGCGACCACTCACCTTCGGATCGATGCCGGTAAGTACGGCCTTCCCATTGCGGTGGCATGATGCCAGTCTTGACCGTGGTCGCCCAGTTATATTGTCCTGGATTCTTCGTGTCGGGTGTTAGTTTACCGCGTTCGCGGAACAGCGAATATTTCTTGAAATCGGGTTCGAGAACTGTTTGTACTTCTGACATTATCGCCGGTTTGACGTCGATGGCTACCGTTGCCGCAACCGGCTCGGTCTTCGGTGGCGTTTTCGGCACGGGAATCGACGCGGCCGCAACCGATTTGTTCGGGACCACCGGGTCGCTGTTCGATGCGATTGGCGTGTTGTTTCTGTTAGGCGTTGACGAGGGAAGCACGGCGTAAACCACGATAGCAATTGCAGCGAGAACTGCGGCAGCCACGCCACCCCACAATGCCCACGGCTTCTTTTTGCTTCCCCCGACTCGCGTACCGCTCAGGCGGCGCGTTCCCGAGGCCGCGATTTCATTCAAGGTGTTCTGGAGTTTGCCCGAACTGCCGAGGTCCGTGCTGCTCAGCCCAACCATCACGCGGCCGGCACCGTGTTCCGGTAGCCAATTCGCGAGTGCCGAAATCACTTCCGCCGGCGTCTGGTAGCGGCGTTCGGGCTTCTTTTGCAGCATCTTGCCGACGACTTCCGCCAAGCCATTCGGTAACGTGCGGTCGATCGTCATCAGCGAAGGTGCGTCTTTGAGTTGGTGCTGAAGCAGCTTTTGCGTCGTGTTGCCACTGAACGGCGACTTACCCGTAATCAGCGTGAACAGGGTGGCACCGAGGTTGTAGATGTCGCTGCGGATGTCGATATTCGGCGCGTTCATCGCCTGCTCGGGTGAGATGAAATCGGCCGTGCCGACGACGGCCCCTTTATCGAGAATCTCGGTAAGTTTGTCGGTATCGTCGGTGAAGGACCGTGCGAGGCCCATGTCGAGAATCTTGATCGTGCCATCTTTGGCGAGCATCAAGTTCGACGGCTTGATATCGCGGTGGATAAAGCCTTTTTCGAAGGCATGTTGCAACCCGGCTGCCGCCTGCGCGATGTACTCCACGGCACGCGATGGCGTGATCGGCCCGCCACTCGTTAGGATCTGCTCCAGGGTCTGCCCTTCGACGTATTCCATCGCCAGATAGTGAATATCCGCGTGCTTGCCGACATCGTGCATTCGCACGATGTTCGGGTGATCGAGCGCCGCCGCTGCACGGGCTTCGCGCTGAAATCGCTCGATCGTCAGCTTCGCGTTGGCATCTTTTTTCGGCTGCGTGAGCACCTTCAACGCCACCGAACGCCTTAGCGTTTCGTGCTCCGCCAAATAGACCGCGCCCATGCCACCTTGGCCGATCTGTTCCTTCACCACATACGGCCCGAGCTTGAAGCCGCGGTAGCGGCCCGTCAGCAGGAGTTTCGCCTGAAATCTAGTGATCAACCCGTGTTTCACCAACGCGGCCGCCGATTGCACGGCATCGGTCGGCAGATCGGGGTATTCCCGCAAATGCGTGTCGAACTGTTCCGCGCGAACGATGCCGCTCTTGCGAACGAGGTCGAGCAAGTCGCTGGTTGACGAAGGTGCGATCATGTGGTTGCAAAGTATGAGAAGGAGAGTGGACGCAGCCGGACGAACGCATTCGTGAACTGCGAGTGTTATCGAAGTTAACACTAGTTCACAAAAGAATCGGCGCAGACAAGAAATCATCAACAGAAAAGATAAGCGGAATCGAAGAGTGCCGCAGCGAGCGAAATCTCTCGCGGGACAAGAACGACATTGCCGACTTTGCCGAGAAACAGACCCTAATGACCCCAACGCTCGAACAGACGATGGTCGACGCCGAATTGATCGCAGACGCGGCCAACGACGAAATCGACCATGTCTTGCACCGTTTGCGGCCGCGTGTAATACGCAGGCATCGCCGGCATGACGACCGCACCCGCCTCGGCAACCGCAACGAGGTTCTTCAACGCAATTAGCCCGAGCGGCGTTTCGCGAGGCACCAGCACGAGCTTGCGACGCTCTTTCAAGTGCACATCGGCCGCACGGTGAATCAGGTTCTCCGACACGCCGTGTGCGATCGAAGCAATCGTACCCATGCTACACGGACAAACGACCATACCCCCCGTGAGGAACGACCCGCTCGCGATGCCAGCCTGGAAGTTTCGAAAGTGATGGTAGCGAATCCGCGACAGATCGAGTTCCGCCGCCACGGGACCGAGGAACGAACGCGGATCGAATGCCGCAGGATCGAGCGCAAGCGGCCGACCGATCTCGCGATCGAACACTTCCACCGCCGCCGGGCTGATCGTGAGGTGAACCGTACGGCCCGCCCGCAGAAACTGCTCCAGCAGCCGAACCGCATACGGCGAACCGCTCGCCCCCGTCACCGCCAGCACCAGATCGTGAATTGCCATACGTTCACTAAATGAAGGAGGGTTTGTCTATCCACTACTGTAGTCAAGCGTGATAGAATCACTCAATCTCACGGAGCAAAGCATGACAATCGAAGGCACAGTCATCAACGGCGTCATCGTACTCGACGGCAGCCCGCAACTCCTCGAAGGACAGCGCGTGATCGTGGACTTGAAAGGCGACGACTTCGAGACACCGACATTTACAGTAACTTACGCGAAACACATTGAGCAGCCATCACGATGATCGCGCGCACCATAGTCGCTTTGTTCCTAATCGCCTCCGCCGCGTTCGCGCAGCCGGTTGGCCCGACGGTGGCGTGGCCACTCGATGAACTTACCCACACGAATGGCGCGCAATTTCGCGGCGTCATTCTCGACGATAGCCCCATCGGCGTGCGGTTTCGCGTCGTGCAACGGCCGGTGGGGCGGCCTACTGTGACTTTCACTACCTATTTTGCGCGCAAGGAAGTCGCTGGCTTGAAGCGCATCACCGACGCACAACGAACCACCCTGAAAGAGCGACTTGCGGAACTCGATGCTAATGGCACCGGCGAACGCAAACGTTTGGACGACCTGACGCTACTACCGGCGGCGTGGCTCGGCAAAGAAGCGGCCGCGAAACGCTACGATTCCGAACGCTTCATTCTCATTTCCTCCGCTCCCGAAGAAGTCACACGGCGTGCGGTCGTTCGCCTCGAGCAGATCGGCACTGCTTACGCGCGGTTCTTGCCACCGCACACGAAAGCCGTTCGGCCCACTACCGTATTCCTCGCCACGGATCGCACCGAGTTTCAGGCGTTGCTCGGCCCCGGTGTTGGCCCGATCTTGAATCCGGCCGTGTTCGAACCCGCTACCAATCGCATCATCTGCGGCAGCGACTTGCGGCAACTCGGCACCGACATGACCGCCGCGCGATTGCATAACGTGCAACAACTGGCCACGGTCGAGAAGTACGAAGCCGAGATCAAAACGCTTTACAAAGAAGGCCGGGATCGCGATCGCTTCCTGATGTCCGTCGCTGATCAGCGCAAGAAAGTGTTAGCCACCGAGCGTGCAAACGATGCGGGATTCGATGCCGCCACCGCGAAACTGTTCGCGATTTTGTACCACGAATCGTTCCACGCCTACGCGGCCAACTCCGTGTACCCGCCGCTGAGTATCGACGATGTGAAGGCCGGGAAAGGCACCGGCGAACTGCCACGCTGGCTGAACGAAGGCCTCGCGCAGATCTTCGAAACGGCCGTGCTCGATGGCAGCGAACTCCGCGTCGGTCACGCCGACCGCGACCGTTTGAAGCAGATTCTCGAACGAAAAGCAAAAGGCGAACTCGTGCCCGTGGCCGATTTGTTACGTGCGGGGAAAGACACCTTCGTGGCCGCACATGCCGACCAAAAAACGCTCGCGGATCGCGCGTATCTCACGGCATGGGGTCTGGCGTTCTATCTCACCTTCGAGCGCCAACTCATCGGCACCCCCGCATTCGCGAAGTACCTCACCGCGATCAACTCCGGTGGCGACCCACTTGCCGCATTCGAGACTCTCGTCGGCCAAGATGCACTGACATTCCAGGCCGAATGGCACCAGTACTTGATGCGACTTCGCCCCAACGGAACCGCGCCAGCGGGGAAGTGAACGCGATTCGTCGGGGCCGCTTTCGTCATTCTCTTGAATGAACTTTTTCGCCGAATTGGTGTCTGATCCACCATGACTAGCTGACGTAACATTGCTAAGGATCACAAATGGATACGATTCGCTTTTACAGCGTGGGTGATGAGTTTGGAGAGTTCTCCAATTTCGCTGCGTTTCCGATCGTGATGGATGGCGAGCGATGGCCCACCTCCGAACATTATTTCCAGGCACAGAAATTC
>JANXNT010000783.1 GCA_025353985.1 Limnoglobus sp. | reverse complement strand
AGGACACCGATGTTCGCCCGGATGCCCAAGGCCGGCTTCGCTTGCCGAGTGAGGCAATCTCGGTTTACGATGAAGAGGACGGCCAGGTGTTGCACATCCCACCCGATGCGTCGACGTTGCCAGCACGTTTGCAATTGCTCTGCGATTTCGCGAATGCCCCCATCGGCGTGTCGGCAACCGGAGAGTTCGTCCATCCGGCAATTCGTTCGATCCTCCTCCACTTTTGGCTCGCCTACGATCACCCGTTCGTCGATGGCAATGGCCGCACCGCTCGCGCGCTCTTCTACTGGTCGATGCTTCGCCACGGATATTGGCTGGCAGAATATCTGACGATCTCGACCATCATCGCGGGACAACAAAAGCAATACGCCCGTGCGTACCTCGACACCGAACGAGACGATAATGACCTCACATATTTTCTGCTCTACCACTTGCGGGTCGTCGAGCGAAGTATGGAAGCCTTTCGCGAATATCTCGCACGAAAACAAGCCGAAAATCGCGAAATGGCACTCGTCGTATCGGGCCACTTTAACAGTCGACAACGGGCGATCCTGCAACGCGCGATGCGCGACCCGACAGCGCATTTTACCTACGAATCGCACTCGCAGTCGCACGGCATTTCGCTCCCGACGGCGCGTACCGATCTGCTCGAACTCGAGAAACTCGGCCTGTTACGCGGGAATCGCGTCGGGCGGCAATACGAATTCGCCCCCGCCCCGGATATTGCCGCGATCCTGCGCCGACTGTCTGGCAAGAACGATGGCGAACGCAACGGCTAAGATAGCTTTCGAGCAAAAGCTATCGTAAGCTTAATGCTAATGATAGTTTCCTATCGTAACGCACGTTGTCCGGTTCGTTTTTCATGTGCCAATCGCAACATCAACCGCCTTATTATCACAAACCACGTCTTTGTCATAATAGACATAGTGTCTATTATGATTGGTGATAACAACCCGCTACTCTTGTGGCAATCATCACTTGCGCCCCGAAGACTTTCAACAATCGGCACCCGGTCGCGTCGTACGGTCTACGCTCGGCCATTGGACATTCGTACCAAATCCGTTGCCGCCCGAATTGACGTACGACTCCGCGTTGGTGCGGATCTTGTCCGATGCGGATCGTGCCCTTGGGGAACTGGCGGGGGCGGGGAAACTGCTGCCCAATCCGTTGTTGGTGATTGGGCCTTTCCTCCGGCGTGAAGCGGTGCTTTCGAGCCGCATCGAAGGGACGATTACCGAACTTGGCCAGTTATTCCTTTTTGAAGCCGAACCCGATCAGTTAGATGACCCCGAGGATGCGAGCGAAGTACGCAACTACGTTCGGGCGCTCGAATACGGTTTGAGTGCGATCCAGTCCGGGGCACCGTTTAGCCTGCAATTGATCCGGGAAATTCATCGAATCTTGCTGAATGATGTGCGAGGGGGCGACAAACAACCGGGGGTGATCCGTAACCGGGGCGTACGTATCGGCGGCGTAAACGCCGAAGACGCTCGTTTCGTACCGCCATGTCACACGCAGCTTTCCCCGTTGCTCGACGATTTCGTGCAATTTCTAAGGCAAGATCGCACGTTGCCGGTCGTGGTGGAACTGGCATTGATGCATTATCAGTTTGAAGCGATTCACCCGTTCAACGACGGCAACGGTCGCGTGGGCCGACTGCTAATTACACTTATGCTGTGCGAACGGGGTGCCCTACCTGAACCGCTGCTGTATCTGTCAGCTTACTTCGAGAAGAACCGGCAAGACTATTACGATCACTTGCTAGATATTAGCCGACGGGGCGATTGGATGGGCTGGATCCGATTCTTCGCGAATGGCGTAGCGGAACAAGCCCAGGATGCGACCGAACGTACGCGACGATTGCTCGATCTGCGAACGACGTATCGCCGCGAAGCGGGCGAGCAACTCCGTTCGGCGACCGCGCTGACGCTCGTCGACGAGTTGTTTTCTTCCCCCTACATCACGATCAATCATGCGGCAAAAGTGATGAATCTGAAGTTCTCTACGGCAGCACGGACCGTCGAAAAATTCGTGTCCGCCGGGCTGTTACGCGAAGTGACCGGCCAAACCCGAAACCGGGTCTTCTGTGCGGATCGAATCTTCAAAATGCTCAACGAACCGCTGGCATAAGCCCATTGATCCCGAAAAGATTGCCCAATCGAAATCGGCGTTTAGCCGCGCCGCGCAGGCTTTGCGTAGCGAAGCGCGGGGCGGAAACTCTCCTAACCAACACGCAACATCCGACACATCGAGCCCGCGCTTCGCTCCGAAGACTACGCGGCGCGGCTAAACGAATTCCGATTCCAGGCGAGCGGTGGGTGTCAGCCTCTCACCCGCGTAGCGGTAGCTCCAGGCGGAAGATGGCTCCGGTGCCGCCGTCGGCGGGGCGGAAACTCAGGCGGCCGTTGAGCGCGTCAGCCCATTGCTTCGCCAGGGCCAGCCCCAGACCGGCTCCGCCGCCGGTTTTATCCGAGTTGCGGCCACGCCGAAATGGCCGGAAGATGCTCGCCCGTTCGGACACCGCCACGCCGGGGCCACGGTCTTCGACTTCGAGTACCAGCCGGGTGCCGTCGCCGGGTTTTGCCCAGACCCAGATCCGCCGATCGCTCGCTTCCCGCGAATACTTGCGCGCGTTATCGATGAGGATCCCGAGTATCTGGCTGGCAATTCTCACATCGGTGTGGACCGGCTGATCGGGCGGCAACGTCGAAATCACGTGCAGTTCCATACCGTCGGCAAGCAGGCGATCCGTCCACGTCTCCTTTGCCATCGTCAGCAGCGATTCGAGCGGAATCGACTGCCGACACGCGAGAATGGCGCGGTTCTCGAGCTTCGCGAAGTCGAGCACATTGTCCACGAGTTGGTTGAGCCGTTCGGCTTCGCCTTGCAGCGTGTGCAGATATTCTTTTTGTTTCGCTTCGTCGGTAATCATGCCGCTCGCCAGCAGATCGAGATACAGCCGAAGCGAAGTCAACGGCGTGCGCAGTTCGTGCGTCACCGCCGAGACGAAGCGGATGCGGCGCTCGGAAAGATCGATGAGCGTCCAGCCTCCGAACCAGACGGCCATAAGCGCGACGATGGCGGCCACCCAGCCGAGCGCGAGGCCGATCCGCAATGGCGTCCATCCGGCGGGTGGCAGTTCCGGCATCGGGCCGGGGTCGAGTTGTGCGGGGATCGCCGCCATTCGGCGTTCGCTCGATTGCGTTAAATCGAGTACCGGTTCGATCTTCGCATCGGGCAAGATCGCTTGCACTTCTTCCTTCAACACCGCTTGCAGTTTCGCCCAATCGAGGATGACGCCCTGGAAGACCATCTTCTTTTCGAGGCGTGCCGCACGAACGAGCGCGAGGTACTTCGTGCCTTCGGCTGCGGTCAGCCAGATCGGGCGAATCGGCCCGACGTGAACCGCTGGCGGCTGCTCGGGGAACGCGAGTTTTTTGCGAACTTCCGGGTTCACTTCTGCCATTTTAGTGGCGGAGCTTTTCAAAGGCGGCCCAACCGGTGCCGCGGGTACCTTTGCGACCGACGCCTGACGCGCCATTGATGGAGCCGGTGCGGCGTCAGCTTGCATTGTTGCGGCGGATGCCATCACGGTAACGGGTGCCGGCGCGGGGATCGGTTTTTGGCTGGTATTCAGGGAATTACCACCGCCTTCGCCGCGTGTGGCTTCGAAGTTCTTCTTGGCAGTCGCGAAGCGCATTTGATCGTACGGGTCGCGGTATTGCGGCGCGGGCACGCCCTGGGGATTGATATTGGTGGGATTTTGCTGTGCGCGATTCATCTGCGATTG
Organism: Limnoglobus sp.; assembly: GCA_025353985.1. GTDB lineage: Bacteria > Planctomycetota > Planctomycetia > Gemmatales > Gemmataceae > Limnoglobus. The sequence continues at coordinate 8 of JANXNT010000783.1, read as the reverse complement.
CGGTTCGG
>JANXNT010000443.1 GCA_025353985.1 Limnoglobus sp. | reverse complement strand
CAGGATGTGACGAAACAGTACACCGATCTCGAAAGCCGCCTGCGTGCCGCCCGCACGATGGAGACGCGGCTTCTCGAGATTATCAAGACCGGCAAAGGCGAGATCAAACAGCTCCTCGAAGCCGAAAAGGAACTCGGCAATTGGCGGACGAAGATCGAAGAATCCGAAGGCGAGATGCGATATTACAACAATCTCGCGTCGTTGAGTACGCTGTCAATCGTGCTTGCGGAGAAGGAGATTCGCTCGGCTGCGGGCATCACCGAGAACGAGCGAGTGCAAGCGGGCATCGAAGTCGAAGACGTCGATAAGGCGTTCCGCGATGCGGTGGCGGCGGTGTTGGCGGCTAAGGGGCGGATCGCGAAATCCGAACTCAAGCAGCTATCCGCCGGGCAGTTCAACGCCACGCTCAACTTCGAAATTGCCCCCGATGCCTCCGGGCCGATGCGGGATCGGCTGCGTCAACTCGGCCGCACTTCCCGACTCGAAATCGACCGTACGCAACTAGCCTCCGCGGGCACCGTCACCAAAGACGCGAAGATCACGCAGGGCGATAGCAGCTTCTTCGTGCAGATTTACAACCTCGCGAATGTCGCCCCACGCGAAACGACAACGGTGCAGCTCGCCGCCCTCGACGTGGTCGCCGCGTACCGCACGATTCGCGATGCCGTCGAGAAGGGCAAGGGCCGCATCGTCGCCACGACGGTCAACGAAAGCGACCCGCACAACGTGACGGCACAGCTCGATTTCGAGCTAAAACGCACCGAAGACGGCACGCTGCAAACGGTACTGGTGGCGGCAGGCGATGCCATTTCCCGCACCGTTACGCGGGCTTCGGAGAGCGATGCGAACACCGATACGAAGACGTTGTACCGGATGTCGTTCGTGAATGCGGCACGCTTGAAGCCGCGCGAAACGACGACACTCGGCGTCGAAGTCGACGATGTCGATGGCGTGTCCGCCGTGTTTGCGGCCCACGTCGCCGAGGCGAAGGGGCGCGTGTCCGATTCGCAGATCGCGCACGAACCGAGCGGCAAAACGACGGCCAAACTCGTTTACGATTTGCCGCTGGCCGCGGCTTCGGGGTTGACCGAAAAACTGAAAGCGGCCGGTGCGGTGCGCATCAATCAGACGACCCGCGACCCGAAAGCGACCGATGGCAAGTTCGCTTCCGCCCGCATCGAAGTCTCGCTCTCGAACATTGATTTGCTGTTGCCGAAAGACGACGGCGTGTGGCATCAGGTACGCAAAGGCATCGCATTCAGTGCGACGGCGTTACTCGCCAGCCTAACGTGGTTGATCTTCGCGTTGTGCGTCGTGCTGCCGTGGATGATCGTCGTCTACGGCGGGTATCGTTTGGTGAAATGGCTCGTGCGAAGCCGCCGTGCAAGTGTTTGATTTTACTTCCCACGCACCGCCGACATGCCGCCGTCGGTGCTGAGAATCTGCCCCGTCATCCAGTTGTTATTCGGGTCCAAAAGATACGCGATCAGCGAGGCGACATCCTTCGGTTCGCCGATCCGCCCGAGTGGGTGCATCCCCGTCGAGGCCTTCAATGCTAGCTCATTCGATGTGATTTTCTGCGACAACGGCGTGCGAACCAAACCGGGTGCGACCGCATTGACCCGGATACCGCGAGTGGCATACGAAGCCGCCGCGGAGATCACTAGCCCGTTGATCGCCCCTTTCGCGGCCGCAATCGCTTCGTGGTTCGGCAACCCGGTTTTCGTTGCCACCGTCGAAGCGAGCACAATTGAACCCCCTGTCGTCATCATCGCTTTTACGGATGCCCGCAACACGTAGA
>JANXNT010000405.1 GCA_025353985.1 Limnoglobus sp. | reverse complement strand
GACGCGCCAGTGAACGAACACCAGCGGTTCTTGCTCAGCGACTGTTTGCAGGCGTACCTACCGCTCGATGAAGCGAACCGATATTTGTACAAGGAAATCACCCAGGCCGAACCCTATTCGAGGATTCACGCAATGAACAAGACACCCTACGACAACGGCATCGAGCAAGGTATCGAGCGAGGCATCGAGCGAGGAATCGAGCAAGGAATCGACATCGGCCGCGAACGCAATATGCGAGACGTGACAATCGCGTTGCTGGAAAGCAAGTATCGCGCGTTGCCGAAGCCGTATCTCCAGCGGATCGCCACGCTCGGCTACGCCGAGTTGCTGGCACTGGTCATCCGCATCCCAGATGCCCCATCGATGGAATCGCTGTTTCCTGCGAGTTAAATTGCACGGCTCACTTGTGGTTCCCCTTGCTTACGCTGCGAACTGGCACGAAAAGCGCGAGCTTCCCCATTTTTCCTAGATAGTTGCTCCGACAGACGCTTTCGACGACAATGCTCGGAACGATTGCGACGCTTGCGGCGTCTGTAGTGCTGCTTTCCCTCCGCCCCTGGAGCCTGAATATGACGTTCTCCCGTGCGACGGTTGTCGCGTGTTTGTTGCTGGGTTTGTTGGGTGTTTCCGATGCGCAAGTCCCTGTCGAACAGCAAGCCGAGATGGCGATTAATGCGGCGCGGAAAGCTTACAACGAGGGGAATCTGCCTGCCGCCCGCGAGCAATTCAAGCAGTTTTTGCAAAAATTCGGCGGTGCGCCGCAAGCGACTTCGGCACGATATGGCCTCGCGCTCAGCTTCATGAATGCCCCCGAACAAGACTTCGCATCCGCGCTCGAACCGCTCAATCAGGCGACCGGCGATGGCAACTTTGTGGATCGCGGCATGGTCTTCTACCACCTCGCGGTTTGCAATCGGGCGCTCGGCATTAAGGAGATCGAGAAGGGCGTGGCGACACCGGCGGAGATCCCGCAACGCAAGCAGGCCGCCGACGGAAAATTCAACGATGCCGCACGGCGTTTCACGGAAGCGCGCGATTGGTTCGTCGGTAAAAAGAACGACGAGTGGGCGGGGCGTTGCCGTTGCGATCAAGCGGAGATGGAACTGCGTGCGAACCGGATCAAGGAAGCGAAAGCGACCTGCGAGCCGTTCACGAAAGACCCGGCTTTCGCGAAGAATAAGTACCGTTCGCTCGGGCTGTACTATCACGGCGTTGCCTGTTTCGTCGATCGCGATTTCGCGATGGCGGGGCGGTCTTTGAACCAGATCGCGCCATTCACCGACCCCGCATTTGGCAACCACGCGCGTTATCTCGTGGGCCGCGTTTTGCACCTCAACGGCGAGAATGCGGAGGCGTCGGTTCATTACGATGCGGTGCTGGCGGACCACGACAAAGTCAAGAAAGATGCGGTCGAGCAACTCAAGACGCCCGACAAGTTTAAGGGCAACCCTGCCGAGAAATCGCGGCTCGAACTGCTGGCCACAGGGGCCGCACCGGAGCACGTGACCGGTGCGATTTTTCACGGCGCGACACTGGCGTACGAAACGGGTAAGTTCGCCGATGCGCTCGGTAAGTTCCAGGCATTCGCGAAAGATTTCCCGGCCTCGGCACTGTTGCCCGATGCCGCTCTGCGGGTCGGATTCTGCCTAGTACAACTCAAGCAATTCGACGAAGCAGGCAAGGCACTCGCGCCGCTCGTCGATAAGTTTCCCAAACTCGCCGATCAATCGATGTTCTGGCTCGCGAAGTCGCAAGTTGGCATCGCGAATGCCGCCGACCCGAACAACGCTGCCGACCGCGAAGCGAAGCTGAAGATCGCGCAAGATACCTTCCGCAAGGCCGCCGACAAAGCGAACCAACTCGCGCAGCAAGGCGACCCCGATGCCAAGACGCGACGCGGCGAGATGCTGCTCGAACTCGGCGACACGCTGCAACTCTCGAAGCAGTTTGCCCCTGCCGTGCAAGTGTTCGAGCAAGTTTGGAACGAACAACTGCTACCCGAACGACGCCGTGAGGAAGTGCTGCAACGGCTCGCGTGCGGATTCGGTTTGGCGAACAATCTGGATCGTTCGGACCAACTGTGCAACGAGTTCAAGGCGAAGTATCCGCAGAGCACACTTTCACCGGCGGTCATCTTCCGCATCGCCGAAAACAGCTACGCCCGAGCGCAAGACGTGGCAAAATCGACTGACGTCAACCGTGCCCCCGAACGCAAACAGAAGTTCGAAGAGACGGCGAAGAAGTTTCTCGAAGTCGTCGAGAAATACCCCGAGTTCGAGCGCGTGCAATACGCACGTTACGGCATCGGCGTCTGTTTGTCGCAGAACGGCGACCTCGATGGCGCGGCGAAAATCCTCGACGCGATTCCCGCGCCGGATCGCAACGGCGAACTGTCGCAGGCGAACTATCTGCTCGCCGATTGCCTCATCCGCCTCGCGCCGACGAAGGCCGACGATGCACTCGCTGAGAACATCATTCGCGAGAAGTTGACCAACGCTTCGGGGTTGCTCGAAAACTACGTGGCCTCGAATCCGAAGTCGGTCGATGCCCCCGATGCCTTGATGAAACTCGGGCTGTGCCTGAAGCGCCTCGGTTCGACGCTCGCGGACCCGAATGAACGCAATCAGCTATTAAACAAGGCCCGCGAGTTCTACGAGAAACTCGCGAAGGACTACCCGCAGGCCGCACAAGTCGGCCACGCGCGGATCGAGATTGCCAAAGTCCGGTCGCTAATGGGCGACCGCGGCGGCGCGATGAACGACCTGAAACAGTTCGCGGGGGGCACGCTGCAACAATCGCCCGTCGCCCCGCTCGCGCTGATTCAATTGGCGACTTTGCACCGCGAACAGAACCAATTCGCCGAGGCCGCGAAGGTGATGGAAGAGGCCCGCAAGAAGTACGAAGCCCCGCTCGCGCAAGACAAGGAACGCGCCGAGTGGGCGCATTTGCTGAAGTATCATCACGGCGTCGCACTGTTCGAATCGGGCAAGATTCCGGAGTCCAAACAGTTATTCGAGGAAGTGACGAACGCTGCGAAGGGCAAGGCGATCGGTGCCGAAGCGGCGATGCGTGCAGGCCAGGCGTCGATCTTCGTCGGCAAGAAACTGATGGAAACCGGCCGCGCCGAGAAAGCGAAACCGAACCTGAAACCCGATCAGATCGCGGCCGCGGATCGCACAGTTCAACAAGGTAAGGAAGCGATCATTCAAGCGGGCGAATTGCTCGAGCGCCGCTGTGCGGAGTTCGCGCAAGCCATGCCCGGTGGCGAACCGCGTGCCCGGATGTTGTACGAGGCCGCATGGGCATATCGGCCTTTGGCAGAAGAAGAATCGACCGCCGCGCGCGAAGCCGCCCGGCTCGAACGGGTTCGCAAATGGACCGAAGAAACGATGAAGGCACTCCCCGCCGGTGGCAAGCCACCCATTGCTCCGACCATCGATATTCCCGCCGGCAAACTGCCCGTGCAAGCCTGCGAAGAACGCACGTTCGGTGCCTACAAAAAGCTCGTCGACGAGTTCGCCGACCTCGCGCTCGCCGTGGATGCTCGCTTCGAGTTAGCCGAACTCCGTGCCGATCGCGACGAACACGATACCGCAATTAAGTTGCTCAAAGAGGCATTGGACAAAGAGCCATCGGACCGCGTAGTGTCACCGGATTTACTTGAGCGAGTGCGACTGAAACTCGGTGCGAGCCTGTTCGCGAAGAAGGATTACAAGGCCGCGCAAACGCAGTTCGAAACCGTTGCCGGGAACGAGAAATCGCCGCATCGCGGTCAGGCGATTTACCGCCAGGCCGAGGCGATGTACGCTCAAGGTGACTTCGTGAAGACCGCCGAGAAACTGGCGATCTTCCGCGACAACGGCAACTTCCACAACATCGGCGGCGTCAGCGATCGCGCAATGTTGCGGTTGGGCCAAGCATACGCGGCGGCCAAGAACTGGGAGGCCGCCCGCCAGACATTCGACGCGATGCTGGCCCGCTACGGCAACAGCCCGTTCGCCATCGAAGGCCGTTACGGCAGCGGCTGGGTGCTGCAAAACCAGAGCAAATTCGATGAAGCCGTGGCCGCGTACCAACTCGTCGTGAATGCCACGACCTCGGAAATCGCGGCGAAAGCGCAACTGCAAATCGGTCTCTGCCGGTTGGCCCAAAAGCGCTTCGCGGACGCCTCCACGGCACTCCTTATGGTGCCCTACACGTACGACTACCCCGAGATCGGCTACGCCGCAATCCTCGAAGCCGCCCGCGCCTTCGAGGAAGACAAGAAGCCCGAGCAGGCTGCCAAGCTCCTGGTGAAATTGCTAAAAGACGCCCCCGCCGAAAGCGAGTGGGCCAAAGCCGCCAAGGAACGACTGGAGAAGGGCAAGAAGTAACATCGGGAACGGACACCCCAAAACGATTTTTGGGGCGTCCGCATTTCGGACTTGCGTC
>JANXNT010000384.1 GCA_025353985.1 Limnoglobus sp. | reverse complement strand
CTCGATTTCCCCGCCTTCACTTGGCCGATCACCGCAATCGTCAGCGAGGCGGTGGCGGTCGGTTCTGCCGTAGCGGGAGTACCCTCAACGGGTGGCGTTTCGTGTGCGGCGAGGAGTTCGAGATAGCGCTTGGCACCGACTTTGAGCCGGCCGCTGTTTAACTCGATGAGATACCGACCGACTTCGTGGATGTACGCGGTGTAGAACCAGACCATGACGTTTTCTTGCACGCGATCGAGCACCGAACCGCTCGCTTTTGAGGCTAAAAACTGCACGCCGGCGTTGAGCGGGTTGACCGCCATGCGTGCGAGCCACGACAGATTCCACGCGCGTTGTCCCCAGTCGATCGCCTGTCGAGCTTGCTTCCACTGATCGACCGTGAGGATGTGGCTGCCGGGTATGTAGGCGTTCACTTTCTTCGTTAGATCGTGCGTGATGAGTTCGCCGCACGCCAGAATCTCCGGCAACGTCAGGTGGCCGAACGGTTCTTTCGCACCGGGCCGATAAATGCGTGCGACATCGAGTGACATACCGATGGCATCGTCGGCGTAGCGCTTGTTGTCGGCCATTTGCTCGGGAGTAATGCGCAGAACCAATGCGCCGCGTGCCTCAATGAGTTTCCACGCTTCGCGGTCGCGTTCGGTCCAGTAACTCGGTGGGGTATCGACGCCAGTTTTGGGCATGAGGTTGGATTTGCGCCGCGTCCAGTACCAGCCGAGGCCGTAAGCGAGTGTCAGCGAGGCCGCCATCGGCCACCATGCGATAAACGTCCAACCCGTAATCCAGAGGTGATATCCGCCGACAATCGAGAGAAACGCAAACGGAGCGATCGCCAGTATCAAAATGCAGAGTATCCGATACTTCGTCATCACTTCGCCTCGTTTTTCCAACGCTGTTCGACATCGCGGAGGGCATCCTGGTAGAAACCCTTCAATCGCGCGGCATCGGGAATATGGCCACTATGGACCGACTCGTAGTAGTAGCAAAAGGCGCGCCCAAGTGCATAAGTCGAAGCCGCCGCGAGGCTCGACCCGACAACGGAACCGACGAATGGTATGAACTTCGCCACTTCGCGAACCGCTTGCCGGGCAAGCAAGCCCATGCCGAGCGACCCGGCGAGTTCGAGGAATCGCACGGCCGACATTTCCTGGCCGTAAATCTTCGCCAAATGGTACACCATCCGCGTTTGCACGGCCGGCAACAGCACCAAATCGACGAACGGGATCGGGATCGCCCCTGCCGTGGCGGCCAGCGAGGAATAGCCGAGAATCACTGGCCCCGCGTGTTTCTGGTGCAAATCCTTCAGGGTTGTCGTCAACTCCGCCGCACGCGACAACGACTGCCGGTAGGCTTTGGGTAGAAAGTTCAGGATCGTCTGTTTGAGATGTTCGCCGCCATAATCGGTGTCGGTGTAACCTTCTTCGGGCTTTGTCAAATCGATTGGCACGATGGCATCGAATAAGCCATCGAATTGCCGAGCGTGTTCGGCAATCAATCGGCGAACGGGATCATCCGATGTGGCATTTGGCACGAGATCGACAAACGGGTACGGCTGTTCGTGCGCTTTCGACGGATCCACTTCGTGCGTACAAGTGAGTGCGAGGATGATCGGCCGCGATCGGTTGGCCGCACGGATCGGCTTCAGTCCTTCGCGCAGATTGCCTTGTGCCAAGTCGGTAAGCTTGACGGTCACAACCATCACGTGCGCTTCGTGCCCGAACGTTTGGATATCCTCAGTCGGATCGTAACCCGGTTCGCCGAGTCCGCGCGTATCGAGGAACGTGCAAAGCGGGGCTTCGGCGATGGGAAACGGGTACTTGCGGCTCGTTTTCGTACACGGCAGGAAGCCGTTGCCGATGGCGGCATCGTCGGCACCGGTGAGGTAATGCACGATCGAGGTTTTGCCCGTCTGAGTCTTGCCGAACAGCCAGATGACCGGTGCCGGGACTTTGTCGCGCAGGTCGGCGAGCGCCAGTTCCAAGCCTTCCGGCGAAGCATCGGTGTTCCAAAGTGCCCGGACGACGCCCCACGCTTGCCGGAAGTTACTACCCCACATCGCAAACCCTCCATCGGTTGACGTTAGGATAGGACTTCCGATGGCGATTCTCTCGCGAAAAACTACTTCGTCTCTTTCAACCGCAGGTTGCGATACTCCATTTGGCCGCGATCCGCTTCGAGGCCGATGCTGCCAGTTTCGGGTAGCTTCAAGGCAGCTTCCAAAACTTCGTCGTTGCAGGTGCAGTGGGCGACTTTCCCTTTCACAATCACGACGATTTCGTTCCAGTCTTGTGGCTTGTATTTCTTCAGCATCTTGTACGGCCCCGCCACGAGGTAATCCCGCACCTGTAACTGTGGGGCACGCACGAACAAGCCGCTATCGGCGTTCTTTTCGGCGCGAAATTCCAGCCGCAACTCGAAATCTTTGGGGAACTTCGCGGTCGTCCAGAGTTGTGCAGTACCCTTCCCCGCGTTGACGACGATCATGCCATCTTTGGCGGAGTAGCGTTTGTCGGATGCCTCGGTTTTGCCGTCGAACGCCTCGAATTTATCTTTGGTCTTGTAGCCCCACCCGGTGAGATCTTTCCCGTTGAACAACTCGATCGTCCCCGCTTCGGGCTTCTCGTCTTTAGCGGAAACGGCCGCGGCACAGAGTGCGAACGCGAACAGGCTACAAATCAGCGAACGGAACATCGCAAAGTCCTCGAAACGACAAAAGAGTAGGCACTACTCAGTGCCTGAGTTTGTCAGTGGAACAGATATCGTGCTGCAAAGCAAGCGATAATACGTATCCGTTAGCGCGGCTTCCAGTTGAGGTGCCGGTCGAGGAAGGCGAAGGTGCCTTTGCCGTGGATTTCATGCCCGCCGACGAAGAACTCAAGTTCCGTGCGGTCGCCGATCTTCAACTTGTTTTCGTACAGATAGCGAACCTTGGCGAATTCATACGCGATCATCTCATCAATGCCGACGCCATCGTCGTGGCCGCGCTCGACCATGAACGGTCGCGGTGCGATCAGGTTTGCCATCTCAGCATAGTTGAAGGTGTGCCCGAGATCGAATTCCAGCATGTCGTATTCCTTCGTGAACATGTAGCTCATGGGCAATTCCGTACTGACAATCTTGCCGATCCATTCGTTGAAGTCGCCAGAACAAATACTGAGGCAATAGCGTTTTTCCACCGCCGGTACCCGCATCGCGGTCTTACCCCCGTAGCTGAGGCCGTAAAACGCGATGCGTTTTGCGTCGACATTTGGCTGCGTTTCGAGCCAATCGATGATCCGCTGATGTTGCCGAATGATGAAGCTGAACAGCGATAATTTCAGCGGGTTGGCCTTGCGCATGATCTGCCGAAAATGCGTGTCGAAGATGTATGGGTTCTGCGGAGCGAACACGATGTAGCCACGATCCGCCAGTTGCGCGGCATACGAATTGTAATATTTCGTGCGCTCCTTGGGATTGCAAACATCCGTCGGCCGCCCTTCGAGACCATGTTGGCAAACCACCACGGGTCGCTTCTCGCCGGGCTTCATGTCTTTTGGGTAAAGTATGATACCATACGCGAAAACATCATCGTACACATCGAGCACCACTTCGTAGCCCGTCCATTTCGGCGTATCGTAGATTTGTCGCGAACGCGGGTTTAATGGCATCGTCGGCTCGGGCAGTTTGCCGATTGCTTCTTCGTGGAAATCATTGCGATACCAATCGCAAGATGCCTCCCATTTCTCCGGCGAAGTCGCATC